>NZ_JBEYTW010000050.1:0-62233 GCF_040643275.1 Spirillospora sp. NPDC047418 | reverse complement strand
CGTTCTTGTGTTCGTGAGCGTATCCCCCCGCCCGGCCGGGCGCGGGGGGGGGGGGGGGGGCCCCGGGGGGGGGGGGGGGGGCGGCGCCCCCCCCCCCCCCCACGGGAGACGGGGATGAACGCCCTGGACGACGCGCTGGCGCGACTGGACCGGGCGCGCGTCCCGGCCGACCTGTTCGGCGGCGACGCGGCGGAGGCGGCGCGGCGGTACCGGCGGTTGGCGCGGCTCGTCCACCCGGACGCGACCGGCGGCCGCACCCGCGAGGCGTTCATCCGGCTGAACGCGCTGTGGCGCACCTACAACCGCGGCGACCTGGGCCTGATCACCACCCGCCGGCACGCGTACCGCCTGGCCGGCGACCCGATCGGCGGCGACCTCGCCGAGCTGTACCCGGCGCGTTCCGAGACCGGCCGCGACGTGCTGCTGAAGATGCCGCGCGACCCGCGCGACAGCGACCTGATCGAGCGGGAGGCGGTGGCCCTCCGCCGGCTGGCGAAGGACGGCGACGCGAGGTTCCTGCCGTACGTGCCGCGCCTGGTCGAGTCGTTCCGCCACCGGGACGCCGCGACCGGGGCGCAGCGGCAGGTCAACGCGGTCGCCGCGCTGGACGGCTTCCACAGCCTGGCGGAGGTCGCGAGGGCCTGCCCCGCCGGCGTCGACCCGCGCGACGCGGCCTGGATGTGGCGGCGGCTGCTGGTCGGCCTCGGGTTCGCGCACCGCGCGGGCGTGCTGCACGGCGCGGTCCTCCCCGACCACGTGCTGATCCACCCGGAGGAGCACGGCCTGGTCCTCGTCGACTGGTGCTACTCCGTCTCCGGCCGCGACGCGCACGCCGGTCCGTCCGGGCGCGTCCCCGCGATGGTCGACCGGTACGCGGACCGGTACCCGCCCGAGGTGCCGGGCCGGCGGCCGGCGAGCCCCGCCACCGACCTCTTCATGGCCACCCGGTGCATGACCGAACTGATGGGCGGCAAGGCGCCCCCGGCGATGCGCACTTTCGCACGCGGCTGCACGCCGCCCGCGCAGAACCGGCGCCCGTCCGACGCCTGGCGCCTGCTGGAGGAGCTGGACGAGCTGCTGGAGCGGCTCTACGGCCCGCGGCGCTTCCGCCCCTTCCACCTGCCCGTCCCGAACTGAAGGAGAACCGCCATGGGAAGCGGACACTGGTCCACCGACGTCTACGCCGCCCGCGCGAGCTACCGCGCGTCCACCGGCGCCAGCGCGTTCGCCTACTCCGACGGCGGCGCCACCGCCGTCCACGCCGACCTCGACCCGCGCGGCGTGACCGCGCGGGAGAGCCGGGACTCCGCCGACCACCCCGAGTCGCTCGCGATCGGCGTGCTGTTCGACGTGACCGGCTCGATGGGCAACGTGCCCCGGACGCTGCAGGCCAAGCTCCCCGACCTGCTCGGGCTGCTGCTGCGCAAGGGGTACGTCAGGGACCCGCACATCCTGTTCGGCGCGGTCGGCGACGCGACCTGCGACCGGGCGCCGCTGCAGGTCGGCCAGTTCGAGGCCGACAACCGGATGGACGACGACCTCGGCAAGATCCTCCTCGAGGGCGGGGGCGGCGGCCAGATGCGCGAGTCCTACGAGCTGGGCATGTACTTCATGGCCCGGCACACCGCGATCGACTGCTTCGAGAAGCGGGGCAGGCGCGGCTACCTGTTCATGATCGGCGACGAGCTCGCCTACCCGAAGGCGAAGCGGCGCGAGATCGCGAAGGTCATCGGCGACGAGCGGGCCGAGGACGTCCCGATCGCCGACCTCGTCCGGGAACTGCAGCGCAAGTACGACGTGTACTTCATCATCCCCGAGGGCGCCTACCACTCCGGGAGCCGCGAGCTGGCGGACTTCTGGCGCACGCTCCTCGGCCAGAACGTCCTCTACCTGGACGATCTCGACGCCGTCTGCGAGACGATCGCGCTGACCATCGGGCTCGCCGAGGACGCCATCGACCTCGACGAGGGCCTGGAGCACCTGGCCGAGGCCGGGTCGGACGCCGGCGCGTCGGTGTCGCGCGCCCTCGCCCCGCTGGACGCGGCCCGCGCGCCGGTCGCGGTGTCGTCCACGCCGCCGGGGCTGGACGCCGCGGGCCCGTCCGCGACGACCCGCCTCTGAGCCCATGGACCGCGACCGCATGATCCAAGACGGCGGGGACCACGTGATCGTCGTCGACCTCGGCTTCGGGGACGCGGGCAAGGGCACGGTCGTCGACCACCTCTGCGCCGCGAACGCGCCCGCTCCGGGCGGGCGACCCCCCGGAGCCCCCGGCGGCCGGGAGGTCGCCGCGGTCGTGCGGTTCAACGGCGGCGCGCAGGCGGCCCACAACGTCGTCGCGGCCGACGGGCGGCACCACACGTTCGCCCAGTTCGGCTCGGGCACGTTCACGCCCGGCGTGCGGACGCACCTGTCGCGGTTCATGCTGGTCGACCCGCTGGCCCTGGCCGCCGAGGCCGACCACCTGCGGGCGCTCGGCGTCGGCGACGCGCTCGACCGGCTCACCGTGGACCGGGACGCGCTCCTCACGACGCCCTACCACCGGGCCGCCAACCGCGCGCGGGAGTCGGCGCGCGGCGCGGCCCGGCACGGGTCGTGCGGCATGGGGATCGGCGAGACGGCGTCCTACGCGCTCGCGCACGGCGACGCGCCCCGCGCGGGCGACTGCCGGTCGCCCGCGCGGCTGCGGCGCCGGCTCGCCGCGCTCCGCGACTGGTACCTCGACATGTTCCCGGGCGGGGACGACGTCCCCGACGTCGCCGCCTGCGCCGACGCCTTCACCGCGTTCGGCGGGCGGGTCCGCGTCGTCGGCGGCGGCCACCTGCGCGGCCTGCTGCGCGCCGGACGCGTCGTGTTCGAGGGCGCCCAGGGCGTCCTGCTGGACGAATGGCACGGCTTCCACCCGTACACGACCTGGTCGACGACGACGTTCGCCAACGCCGAGACGCTGCTGGCGGAGGCGGGCGCCACGGCGACGCGGCTCGGGGTGCTGCGCGCGTACGCGACCCGGCACGGCCCCGGCCCGTTCGTCACCGAGGACCCGGCGCTCACCGCCGGCCTCCCCGACCGGCACAACGGCACGGGCCGCTGGCAGGGCGCGTTCCGGGTCGGCCACCTCGACGCCGTCGCGCTCCGGTACGCGCTGGAGGCGGCGGGCGGCGCGGACGGCCTGGCGGTCACGCATCTGGACGTCGCGGGGGCACGTCCGGACCTGCGCGTCTGCCGGGCCTACGCGCTGGACGGCGGACGGGTCGGGCGGCTGGAGACCGGGCCGCCCGACCTGGACCGCCAGGCCGCCCTCACCCGCCGCCTGCTGCGCGCGCGGCCCGTCTACGCGCCGCTCGGCGACCCCGTCGAGACGATCGAGGACGCGCTGGGGACGCCGGTCGTCCTGCGCTCCTACGGCCCGGCGTCGGCCGACAAGCGGGTTGGCCACCATCGGACACCCATTGACCTCGGCCGCCGGTAGGACCAAGATCCCGCTGAACGCCGCGGATCTTCCGGAGGTGGACGTTGCGTCTCCCCCAGCGCACGCTTGCGGCCCTGGCCGCGATGGCCGCGTCGCTCGCACTGCTGACCGTCCCGGCGCCGGCCGCGTCGGCGCGGACGGACGACGGGTGCGACCCGATCGACCCGGCCGCGTGCCTGCTGCCGTTCCCGAGCGACTGGTACACGGTGGCGGACGGGAGCACGGCGACGGGCCGCCGCGTCCACCTGCGCACGACCCTCAAGAACGCGCTGGGCGTCCCGGTGTCGCCGGACGAGTGGAACCGGTCGGACGGCTTCTCCCCCGGCTCGCCGCTGCTCAGCCGCGTCCCGGGCGTCGACCTGGCCCGCAGCGGCGCCGCGCCGATCACCGACATCGGCTCCTCGCTGGACGCCGACGCCCCGATCGTGATCGTCGACACCGCGACCGGCGAACGCTGGCCGTACTGGGCGGAACTGGACGCCAACGCGCCCGATGACCGGAAGGCGCTGATCGTCCGTCCCGCGAAGAACTTCCGGGAGGGTCACCACTACGCGGTCGCGCTGCGGAACCTGCGCGACGCGTCCGGGAACCCGATCGAGCCGAACGCCGCGTTCGCCAGGATCCTCGGCGCCGACCTGCCGTCCGCCGACCCGCTCTCCGCGCGGCAGCGGGAGGAGAGGAAGGTCCTCGCCGCGCTCCAGGCGAACGGCGTGGGCCGCGACGGCCTCTACCTCGCGTGGGACTTCACCGTCGCGAGCCGGCAGAGCCTCGCCGGGCCGGTGCTGCACATGCGCGACGAGGCGCTCAGCAGGCTGGGTAACCGGTCGCCGTCCTTCTTCGTGACCCAGGTGACCGACAACGTGGACGACAAGATCGCCCGCGAGGTCAAGGGCATCGTCTGGGCGCCGAGCTACCTCGACCAGTACGGCGGGCTGCCCGGATCGTCCCTGCACCGGGGCCGGGACGGGCAGCCGTCGCAGCTGCCCTTCAACTCCCAGGCCGTCCCGTTCCAGTGCGAGATCCCGAAGTCGGCGTTCGACGACCCGGCCCGTCCGGCCCTCTACGGGCACGGCCTGCTCGGCAGCGAGGGCGAGGTCGACGCGGGCAACGTCAAGTCGATGGCCGCCGAGCACGGCTTCGTCTTCTGCGCCACCAAGTGGATCGGCATGGCCGACGAGGACGTCCCGAACGTGGTCACGGCGCTCGCCGACCTCACCCGCTTCCGGACGGTCGCCGACCGCCTCCAGCAGAGCCTGCTCAACTTCACCTTCCTCGGCCGGGCCATGACCCGCGGATTCGCCGCGAACAAGGCGTTCCAGAACGGCGCGGGCGCCTCCGTGATCGACACCGGGGCCGAGCTGACCTACGACGGCAACAGCCAGGGCGGCATCATGGGCGGCGCCCTCACCGCCGTGTCCCCCGACATCCGGCGGGCCGTCCTCGGCGTCCCGGCGATGAACTACAGCACGCTGCTCAACCGCAGCGCCGACTTCCCCCAGTACGCGCAGGTCCTCGACCTGTTCTACCCGGACAAGCTCGACCAGCAGATCGGCCTCGCGCTGATCCAGATGCTGTGGGACCGCGGCGAGGCCGACGGCTACGCCCAGCACATGACCGACGACCCGCTGCCGAACACCCCGAAGCACCGGGTGCTCATGCACGTGGCGTTCGGCGACCACCAGGTGGCGCCGGTCGCCGCCGAGGTGGAGGCCCGCACGATCGGCGCGCACATCCACGCCCCGACCGTCCGACCGGGACGCAACCCCGACAAGGTGCCGTACTGGGGCATCCCGGCGTTCGGCTCGTCCTACGACGGCTCCGCCATGGTCGTGTGGGACAGCGGCTCCCCCGCGCCGCCGCTGACGAACACCCCGCCCACGCAGGGGCGCGACCCCCACTCCGACCCCCGCAGCAACGCCGACGCCCGCCGCCAGAAGGCGACGTTCCTGAAGACGGGCACGGTCGTGGACGTGTGCGGAGGGGCACCCTGCGTCATCACCCCCTGACCCCCACCTGAGAAGATCGGACCATGCTCCAGGTCTGCCCGAACGGGCCCCGGACCGAGGGCGTGCCGGTATCGCCGGACGAGGTCGCCTTCGCCGTCCGCATCGCCGCCGACGTCGGCGCGCAGGACGTGCACCTGCACCCGAAGGACGACGCGGGCGCCGACACCCTGGACCCGTTCCGCGTCGCCGAGACCGTCACGGCCGTCCGCGCGACGACGCCGTCCATCCACGTCGGCGTCACCACGGGCGCCTGGACGGCCCCCGACCCGGCCGAGCGCGCCGCGCTGATCCGGTCCTGGACCGTCCTGCCCGACCACGCGTCGGTGAACTTCCACGAGGACGGCGCCGACCTGGTCGCCGAGGCGCTGTTCGAGCGGGGCGTCGCGGTCGAGGCGGGCCTGTTCTCCGGCACCGAGGCCGCCGAGCGGTTCCTGCGCTGGCCGCACGCCCACCACGTGCTGCGGATCCTGGCGGAGGTCACCGACACCGACCCGGTGACCGCGACCGGCACCGCCAAGGCGCTGCTGCACGCCATCGGCACCCGGCACGACCGCCCGATCCTGCTGCACGGCGAGGACGGCGGCGCCTGGCCGGTGCTGCGCCTCGCCGTCCGGCACAACCTGGACGTCCGGATCGGGCTGGAGGACACCCTCGCCCTCCCGGACGGCTCCCCGGCCGGGGACAACGCCACCCTGATCCAGACGGCCCGCGCGCTGCTCGCCCCGTAGCCGCGGGCTAGGAGCGGGGGTTGTGGCCGGCGGCGTCCAGCCGCGCCCAGTCGGCCTCCCACAGCGCGTCGCGGTGCCGGTCGCAGCGGCGGCGGACGACGACGTAGCCGAACAGCACCGGTATCGCGCAGCCGAGGACGGCGGCGGCGCCCGCGTAGACCGCGTCGGTCACCGTGCGGCTGTGCGGGCGGGGGCGCACCGCCGGGTCGCCGTTCCGGTCGACCCAGATCGTCCGCTGCGCGCCGACCTTGACGTTCTTCCAGCTCGGCAGCGTCCCGATGCGGGGCTCGCCGCCCGGACCCGGCCAGGTCGCCTGGACGGCCTCGTGGATGTAGCGGTCGCCGGACGAGCCGACCCCGCCGGTCGAGGTGACGGTGGCGACCACCCGGTGCCGGTTCGCGCGCTCGGCGTTCTCCGCGTGCGTCCCCGCGTCATAGGACCACGACACGGCCAGCGCCGCCACCGGCGGCGCGGCGGCGAGCAGGAGCAGCAGCAGCCCGAGGGCCAGCAGCCGCTGGACGCGGTCCACCCGGCGGCGCAGCCCGTTGCGCTCCAGGCCGAGCCGGCGGCGCAGCCTTCGGACAGGCGTGCCTCCGCGACGGATGCCGGACCTGCGCATCTGCGTTCACCTCCCCGGGGATCGCCCTCCCGGCAAGAGGCCCTTCAACCTTCTTTACCGAGGATATTCCCGAGTTCGTTGATCGGCACATCGCCGGTGGCCGAATCATTTCCCGGATCGCGTCCGATATGCCGGATTGATGACCGTTTTAGGCCATCGTCCGGACCCGCCGCGCCGTCCGGGACGCCCGGGGCCTCCCGCCGCGCCCCGGCCGCCAGCGCCAGCAGGGCCCCGAGCGCGCACATCCCGGCGGTGATCCAGAAGATCTCCTGGTACTCGGTGCGCAGCGCGTCCTGCAGCGCCGCGTTGTACACCTCCATCTGCCGCGCGAACTCGTCCTTCGACATCAGGAACGGCAGCGGCGGCTTCAACTCGGCCGTCAGCGCGTGGAACCGGTAGAACCCCCAGCCCGACAGCGCCGAGACGCCGAGCAGCATCCCCATCATCCGCGCCACCACCACCGCCGCCGACGCGACGCCGTGCCGCCCCGCCGGGACGTACGCCAGCACCGCCGACGACACCGGCGCGATCACCAGGCCGAGGCCGAGACCGGTCACGATCAGATCGACGTCCATCCGCGGGAACGGCCCGTACGAGGCGTTCGCCAGATCCGCCGGCCAGCCCGCGATCAGCAGGTAGCCGCCCGCCGAGACCGCCATGCCGACCGCCATCGGCCACCGCTCCCCCACCCGCCGCGCGACCAGCCCGCCCGCCACCGCCGCGACCGGCAGCGCCACCAGGAACCGCGTCAGCAGCAGCGCGCCCTCCGTCGTGTCCTTGTGCAGGACGGTCTGCGCCACCAGCACGACGTCCACCAGCGTCACCATCAGCGCCGCACCCGACAGCAGGCTCACGCCCAGCACCGCCAGCAGCGGCACCCGCCGCACCCCCGACAGGTCGAACAGCCGCGTCCTCGACCTGACCTCCCACAGGACGAACACCGCGAGCACCACCGCGCCCGCCGCCAGCACCGGCAGCCCCCACGGCGGCAGCGCCGACTCCTCCGGCTCCGGGTTGTAGACCCCCACCACCAGCAGCCCCAGCCCGAGCGCCAGCAGCACGCCCCCGACGACGTCCACGCCGGGCCGCTCCCCGCTGTCGGGCGCCGCGCCGCGCCCGCCCGGCACCGCGACCTGCACGGCCGCCATCGCCGCCACCACCAGCGGCACGTTGATCCAGAAGATCGCCCGCCAGTCCAGCACCGCCGCGATCCCCGCCCCGTACAGCGGGCCGAGCACACTCCCCAGCTCCTGCGCGGCCCCCACCGCGCCGAGCACCACCGGCCGCTGCCGCTCCTCCCACAGATCCCCGGCCAGCGCCATCGTCACCGGCAGCAGCGCGCCGCCCGCGATGCCCTGCACCACCCGGCCCGCCGTCAGCACCGGCACGTCCCCCGCCAGCGCCGTCACCACCGAACCCACCGCGAAGAACAGCAGGCACACCTGCAGCAGCGGACGCCGCCCGAACCGGTCCGACAGCTGCCCGAGCAGCGGCATCGCCGCCACATACCCCAGCAGGAACCCCGTCAGGACCGGCGTCACCCGCTCCAGCCGGTTGATCGGGATCCCGACGTCCTTCACCATCGGCACCAGGACCGTCGTCACCACATAGGCGTCCAGCGCGGCCAGCAGCACCACCGCGCCGCCCGCCCCGATCGCGACCCGGCGCCGCGTCCTCATCCCCGCCGCCCTACTTCGGCGCGCTGATCTTGTACGGGGCGTCGAACTCGGTGAACGAGATCACCACCGCGCCGCCCTTCGGGAACTGCCCGCGCACCTTCAGCAGCCGGTGATCGGCCTTCCCGACCCACACCTGGCCGTCCATGTCCGCGCTGATCCCCGGAATCAGGCCCGCGATCTGCGCCTTCGGCAGCTTCGCGCCCACCCGGTAGGCGTCCTCGCCGTCCACCTTCTCCACCGCCTGCGGCTCCGGCGCCGCCGCCGACGACAGCAGCATCGGAATCCCCCGCTGCGGATCCAGCACCGCCGACGGGTCGTACACCGACGCCGCCAGCGCCTTCGGCAGCTTCCGCCAGCCGCCCGTCCCCGCGTCCAGATAGATGCTGTCGCCCACCGCGACGACCTTCATCTCGATGTTCTGGCCCTGCTGCTCGACCGTCAGCGTCCCCTCCGCGTCCCCGCTCCGCAGCAGCTTCATGTCGCCGCCCTTCACGATGACCGGCGTCTTCCCGTCCGACTCCAGCGTGAACCCGACACTCTTCAGCGCCCCCATCGCCTGCGCCGCCTGCCGGAGCGTCCCCGCGGCGTCGAACTCCGCCTTCTTCCCGCCACCGCCGTCGTCCCCGTCATCACACGCACCGGTGAACACCAGCGCCAGCAGAACGGGAACGAGAACGAGCATGCGTCTGGACATACGCGGGACCCTACCGACGAGTCACCACACCCGTCACTCGCCTTCTGGTATGACTTCGCCCCGCCAAAAGGAGGACATCACCACGCGTCACAGCGCCCGCCCCCGCTAAGATTGCACGCGGCAAAACCCCCACCGGCACCCCGGGGGAACGGCCTCGGGGCGGTAGCTCAGCTGGTCAGAGCAGAAGACTCATAATCTTCCGGTCGCGGGTTCGAGTCCCGCCCGCCCTACAGCGATGGGACACGTGTGTCCGCGGAGAGCGCGGACCATGTCGCTTCCGCCATGCCTTTCCGGGGGGCGACCCCCGGACCCCCGATGTGGGGGCCTCCGCCCCCACGCCCCTCCCGGCCCAGGTCAGTGCGTATCCTCCGCTCCGCGCGGGGTTGGGCGTCTTGGGGCTCCGACCCTCCCGGTCGGGTTAGGCGGGCCAGGTGGGGTGGCGTTTTTCTAGGAACGCCTTCATGCCCTCTTGGGCCTCTGGGGTTTGGCTGGAGGCGGCCATTACCTCGATCGCGTAGGTGTAGGCGTCTTGTTCCGGGCGGTCCAGCTGGGCGTACATGGCCTGTTTGCCCAGGGCCTTGCTTCTCGGGCTGCCCTGGGTGGCCCGGGTGAGCAGGTCCAGGGTCGCCTTGTCCAAGTCGGCGTCGGGGACCGCGTAGTTGATCAGGCCCCAGTCGGCCGCCGTTCGCGCGTCGAAGATCTCGCCGGTCAGGGCCATCTCGGCGGCCCTCTTGCGGCCGATGTTGTGGGAGATCGCCACCAGGGGCGTGTGGCAGAACCAGCCGCCCTTGCCGCCCGGGGCCGCGAAGCCCGCGCTCTCGGCGGCGACCGCGAGATCGCAGCTGGCCACCAGTTGGCAGCCCGCGGCGGTGGCCAGGCCGTGGACCCGGGCTACCACCACTTGCGGGACGGCCTGGATCGTCCGCATCAGGTCCGTGCAGACCTGGAGGAGGTCGCGGACGTCGGCGTGCGGCGCCCCCGCCATGTCGGCGAAGTCGTGGCCGGCGGAGAAGACCGGGCCGTTCGCGGCCAGGATGATGCCGCGGGCGTCGGTGCCCGCGGCCTGCTGGAACGCGGCCGTCAGTTCGTGGAGGAATGTCTTGGAGAGCGCGTTGCGGCGTTGGGGACGGTTCATCGTGATCGTGGTGAACGGGCCGTCGCGGTCCAGCAGGACGTCCTTGTCTTCGCTCATGCTTTGAACGTTATGTCAGACCCCCGTCGTACGGTGGGCGGGTCCGAGGACCGAGGGGGTCTGCCTTGAAGCTGCTCACCGCGACCAACACCGGCCAGGGATTGCGCGACAACGACTTCGACTGGTGCGTCGAGGGGGAACTCGTCCACATCGGGATGGTGTGCGCCCGCGACCGGGACGACCCGGACGGGGGCTGCGGCTGCGGCCGGTCCTTCGCCGGGCTCAACTCGCACCGCGCCACGACGACCGCGATGGTCCGGGAGATACCCGGGTTCACCGAGGCCGACCATGTCCTGGCGATCCGGTCCAGCCTTGAGCAGCAGGGCTGCGATCCCGCGTTCGCCGAGCACGAGGCCGCGCTGCTGCGGTGCCTCGTGCGCGACTGGCCGGTGGGGGTGATCGTCGAGCGGCGGCTGGATGAGATCGTGGTGAGGCAGGTCGTCCAGCCATAGATTTCGGGAGGTGCCCGATGCTCGTCGCGTTCTCGGTGACCCCGCTCGGGGCGGGTGAGGAAGTCGGCGAACTCGTCGCGGAGGCGGTCCGGGTGGTGCGGGCCAGCGGCCTCCCCAACCGGACCGACGCCATGTTCACCACGATCGAGGGTGACTGGGACGAGGTCATGGCCGTGGTGAAGGACGCCACCGACGCGGTGGCGGCTCGGGCGCCGAGGGTCGGTCTTGTGCTGAAGGCCGACATCCGGCCGGGGGTGACCGGTGCCCTTGACGGCAAGGTCGAGTCGGTGGAGCGGCACCTCAGCTGAGCCAGTCCCTGATCTCGTCGTCGGTGGGCGGGAGGAGGCACCACAATGCCTCCTCCATCGAGCGGCACAGGGGGATCTCCAGGCGGAGGATCCGGAACAGCTTCGCCACGAACGGATGCACGCCCACCAGGGCCAGGTCTGTCCCACGGGCGCACTGGTGGACCATGCGCAGCCCGTCCACGTCGATGAAGGAGACCCCGGAGAAATCGAGGACGAGCGGCCGGCCGCACAGCGCCCGCAGCCTGGGCCCGACGTCACGACACGACGCCCGGTCCAGTTCCCCGGCGAGCATGACGGTGGTGTGGCGGTCGCTCTCGATGACGACGATGTCGGCGGCGGTCATGACGCCATGATGCTCGGCGGAGGCGTCCCCCGTCAGCTGAAGCAGGCCGGCACGCCGTTCTCGCCGCCGCGCGAGAAGCTGCGGAGGCGCTGGACGGCCGTGCCGTGGTCCCCCGGCTTCGTCCACGGGGCCTTGTCGCCGATGACCTGGAACGCGTCCACCAGCTCCTGCTCGTCGCCCGCCTCGAACCGCAGCGTGCCGTCGTCGGACGAGCCGTAGAGGACGGCCCCCGCCAGGCAGTCGGCCTGGAGCTCGGCGGCGGACGACACCAGGCCCCGGCGGAGCCTCGCCTGGATCGCGTGCCCCCACTCGTGCGCGATCACCAGGTACACCCACGCGTCGCCGCGCGCGTAGCCGGAGCGCATGAGGTGCGCGTCCCACGCCACGTAGTCGCCGGACGGGCAGTACGCCGCGTTGTCGCGGGTCAGCCGTTCCCTGCCGCAGCGGGGAGCCGAGGCCGGGTCGCCGCCGTCGTACAGGCCCACAACGCGCGGTGAGCTGTAGGAGCCGGTGAACAGCTCCGTCCAGTGCCGCCGCCAGTAGTCGTCCGTGGTCGTCTCGGCGGTGGCCAGGTCCTCCTGGAAACCGGCCTCGTCGAACGTGCCCGGCCCGGTCCGCTGCGGCACGGGGGTGCCCTGCGCGGCCGGGCGCACCTGGCCGGGCGGCGGCCGCAGGTCGAACTGGCAGGCGCCGGTCAGCGCGAGCGCGGCGGCGACGGCCGCTCCGGTGCGCCATCGCCGCTGAACATTCTCCCTCATGACGGGACATACGCACGCGCGCCGCCGATGGGTCGAACGGCGCCCCGACTGTGCTCGCCGCACAACCCGGGCGATCGCCGGTTGGACCCCCGCCACGTCTTGCCCCGGCCCCGTAGACGCAGGTCGGCGGCCCGTGCTGGGCTGCCCGCCACACGAACTTACGGAGGGGCGAATGGCGAACGGGACCCTCGCGGTCCGCGATCTGTCGGTGAGCTACGGGCGGGCGGTACGGGCCCTGCGCGGCGTCTCGCTGGACGTCCCGGCGGGCTCGGTCACGGCCGTGCTCGGCGCGAACGGGGCGGGCAAGACGACGCTGCTCCGGGCGATCTCGGGGACGCTGCCGTTCCATCGCGGCGCGGTGGACGGCGGCGCGGTCCGGCTCGGCGACCGGTCCCTCGTCGGGCTGCACCCGGCCACCATCGTGGCGGCCGGCGTGGTGCAGGTGCCGGAGGGGCGGCGGGTGTTCGGCCGGCTCAGCGTGGAGGAGAACCTGCGGGCGGGGGCGCTCGGCGCGCCCGGCCGCGGCGCCGCGGCCAAGGCGCACGGGCGGGTGCTGGAGCTGTTCCCGGTGCTCGCCGAGCGGGCCCGGCAGCGGGCCGGGCTGCTGTCCGGCGGCGAGCAGCAGATGCTCGCGATCGGGCGGGCGCTCATGGCGTGCCCGTCGGTGCTGCTGCTGGACGAGCCGACGCTCGGCCTGGCGCCGCTGATGGCCGAGCGGATCGCCGACACCGTCCGGGAGATCAACCTGCAGGGCACCGCGATCCTGCTGATCGAGCAGAACGCCGCGCTGGCGCTGGAGCTGTCGTCGGAGGCGCACGTGCTGGAGGTCGGCGCCGTCACGCTGCACGGGCCGTCGGCGGAGCTGGCCGCGAGCGACGAGGTCCGGCGGCGCTACCTCGGCGTCGGCGCCGAGGAGGACGAGGGCGACGGCGATTCCACGCCGCCGCCGTCGCTGGAGCGGTGGGCCGGATGAGCGGAGCGAACCGGGGGGAGCGGGGGGTCGTCCCCCCTCGGGAAACAGGGTTGAGCGAAGCGAACCGGGGGGGCGTCCCCCCTCGGGAAACAGGGCTGGGCGAGCTGGTGGTCGAGGGGCTCACGGTGCGGTTCGCCGGGCTGACGGCGCTCGACGGGGTCGGCTTCACGGTGGCGGAGGGCAGTGTCCACGCGGTCATCGGGCCGAACGGGGCGGGCAAGTCGACGTGCTTCAACGTGCTGTCCGGGGTGTACCGGGCGAGCGAGGGCAGCGTCCGGTTCGGCGGCGCGGAGCTGACCGCGCTGCCGCCGCACCGGATCGCCGGCCTCGGCGTGGCCCGGACGTTCCAGAACATCGCCCTGTCGCGGCATCTGTCGGTCGAGGACAACCTGATGCTCGGGCGGCACCGGCTCACCAGGGCCGGGTTCGCCTCGGCGGGGCTGCGCCTGCCGCGGGCGCGCCGCGAGGACGCCCGGCACCGCGAACGGGTCCGCGACATCGCCCGGTTCGTGGGGGTCGATGAGCATCTGGCGGCGCCGGTGGGGCTGCTGTCGTACGGCGTCCAGAAGCGGGTCGAGCTGGCCCGCGCGCTCGCGATGGAACCCCGGCTGCTGCTCCTGGACGAGCCGGTGGCCGGGATGAACGGCGCGGAGCGGCGCCGGATGGCCGGGGTCATCGGCCGGGTCCGCGCCGACCTCGGCGTCTCGGTCCTGCTGGTCGAGCACGACATGGGCATGGTCATGCGGCTGGCCGACGAGGTCACCGTGCTGGACTTCGGCCGGCGCATCGCGGGCGGCGCCCCCGAGCGGGTGCAGCGCGACCCGGCCGTCGTCCGCGCCTACCTCGGCGCCGCGCACGAGCCGCGCGAGGCCGCCGATTCGGAGGGAAACCCTTGAGCACGTTCATCGAGCTGGTGGTCAACGGGGTCTCGGCGGGGTCGGTGTACGCACTGATCGCCCTCGGCTTCGTGATCATCTTCAAGGCCACCGAGGTGGTCAACTTCGCGCACGCGTCGCTGCTGCTGGTGGGCGGCTACGTGACGGCGGTCCTGCACGACGACATCGGGTTCCTCGCGGCGCTCGGCGCGGGCGTCGCCGCGGCGGCGGTCGCGGGCGCGCTGGTGGAGTTCGTGGTGCTGCGCCGCGCCCGCGTCGAGGACCAGGCGGTGCTCGCGATCGTCACGATCGGCGTCGACATCGTGCTGACGACCGCGCTCACGCGGGAGATCGGCACGCAGGTCCTGTCGATGGGCGACCCCTGGCAGAACAAGATCGTGGAGGTGGCGGGCGTCGGCATCGCGCAGACCCGCATCGCCGCGTTCGCGGTCGCGTCGCTGCTGATCGCGGCGTTCCTGCTGGCGTTCCGCTACACCTCGTGGGGCGTGGCGATGCGGGCGGCGGCCGAGGACGGGGAGACGGCGGCGCTGATGGGCGTCCGGCTGACCCGCGTGTCGCTGGCCGCGTGGGCGGTCGCGGGGGCGCTCGCGGCGGTCGCGGCGCTGTTCCTCACCGTGTTCCCCACGCCGGGCCTGGACCGCAGCACGTCGTTCGCGGCGATGAAGGCGTTCCCCGCCGCGATCCTCGGCGGGCTCGACTCGACGACGGGCGCCCTGGTCGGGGGGCTGATCGTCGGGCTCACCGAGTCGCTGGTGACCGGCTACCAGGGCGACCTCGCGTTCATGGGTCGCGGCATCGGGGAGGTGGCGCCGTTCGTGGTGATGCTGCTGGTGCTGCTGGTCCGCCCGGCCGGGCTGTTCGGGACGAGGGAGCTGTCGCGTGTCTGAACGTCCGCTCCGCACGGCGGCCGCGCTCGGCGGCACCCTCGTCCTGCTCGCCATGCCCTTCTACCTGGACGCCTTCTGGCTCCAGACCGGCCTGTTCGCGATGTCGGCGGCGATCGGCGCGATCGGCCTGAACCTGCTGACCGGCGCGACCGGGCAGCTGTCGATGGGGCACGCGTTCTTCCTCGCGGTCGGCGCCTACGGGTATGTGTACCTGGCGTCCGACGGCGGGCCGCACGCCGCCGGCCTCGGGCTGCCGACGCCGCTGGCCTTCCTCGGCGCGATCGTCCTCACCGGCGTCGCGGGCGGCCTGTTCAGCCCCATCGCCGGACGGCTGCGCGGCGTCTACCTCGGCATCGCGTCCCTCGCGCTGATCTTCATCGGGCAGCACGTCCTGTTCAACGCCGAGACCGTCACCGGCGGCTTCAACGGCCGGGACGTCCCGCCGCTGGAGGTGGCCGGGTTCCGCTTCGACGACTCGCCCGAGCTGGTGCTGTTCAACGTGCCGCTCGGCGCGCTGGAGCGGCTGTGGTTCCTCGCCGTGCTGCTGCTGATCCCGGCGGCGTGGATCGCGCGCGGCATCCTGCGCGGCCGGCCGGGACGGGCGATGAACACGATCCGCGACCACGAGACGGCGGCGGCCGTGATGGGCGTGCCGGTGGCGCGCTACCGGGCCGGGGTGTTCGTGCTGTCGTCGATGTACGCGGGCGCCGCCGGGGCGCTGCTCGCGCTGGCGTTCCGCCGGACCGTCCCGGAGTACTTCGGCATGTTCCTGTCCCTGGACTACCTCGCCATGATCGTCATCGGCGGGCTCGGCACCGCCGCCGGGGCGATCGCCGGCGCGGTGTTCGTGTCGGTCCTGCCGCAGCTCCTCACCCGCTTCGGCGACGACCTGCCGCTCGTCGCCGCGCCGGGCTCCGCCGGGGTCTCCCCCGCCGAGGCCGCCCGGATCCTGTACGGCGCCGCCGTCGTCGCCGTCGTCCTGTTCCTGCCCGGCGGCCTGGCCGGGATGTGGCCGCGGCTGCGCACCGCCGCGTCCCGGCGCCGGGCCGCCCGTCCCCTCACCCGTCTCGAACAAGAGGAGCAACCCACATGAACCGAACGGCACGTCTCACGGCGGTCGCCGCCCTGGCGCTCGCGCTGCCGCTGAGCATGGCGTCCGGCTGCAGCAGCAAGGCGACCGGCGAGTCGGGCGGCACCGGGAAGGACGGTGTGAAGACCGGCCCCGGTGTCAGTGACGACACGATCCGCGTCGGTGCCGCGACCGACCTGACCGGCGTCTACGCCCCGCTCGGCAAGAGCCTCACCCAGGCTCAGCAGATGTACTTCGAGCAGGTCAACGCGCAGGGCGGGATCTGCGGGCGCAAGGTCGAGCTGGTCGTGCGCGACCACGGCTACGACGTGCAGAAGGCGGTCGCCGGGTACAGCGAGATGCAGTCGAGCGTCATCGGCCTCGCCCAGTTCGTCGGGTCGCCGATGGTGACGGCGCTCAACCAGCGGATCACCTCCGACAAGATGTTCGTGATCCCGAACGCGTGGGCGACGACACTGCTCGGCAACAAGTACATCCAGGTCACCGGCACGACCTACGACGTCGACATGATCAACGCCCTGGACTTCCTGACCAAGGAGAAGGGGATCAAGAAGGGCGACAAGATCGGGCACGTCTACTTCGAGGGCGACTACGGCGAGAGCGCGCTCGCCGGCTCGAAGTACGCGGCGGGCAAGCTCGGGCTGACGCTCGTCGAGCAGAAGATCAAGGCGACCGACAACGACATGACCGCGCAGGTCTCGGCGCTGAAGGACGCCGGCGTGAAGGCGATCCTGATGAGCGCCGGGCCGAAGCAGTCGGCGTCCCTGGCGGGCGTCGCGCGGGCCAAGGGGATCATGGTGCCGATCGTGGCGAGCAACTCCGGGTTCTCCCCGCAGCTGCTGCAGACCCCGGCCGCGCCCGCGCTGCTGAAGGACTTCTACCTCGCCAGCGCCGGCGCGCCGATCTCGTCCGACCTGCCCGCGATCACGAAGCTGGCCGAAGACTACGGCAAGAAGTACCCGGGGCAGCCGCGCGACAGCGCGGTCGTCAACGGCTACACCGGCGCCGTGATCTTCGCGGACGCGCTGAAGAAGGCGTGCCAGGCCAAGGACCTCACCCGCGAGGGCGTGATCACGGCGCACCGGTCGACGACCGCGCACGACGGCGGCTACGGCACCCCGATGGACTTCTCGAAGGTGGACGAGCCGGGCACCCGCAAGACCTACATCCTGCGGACCGACGCCAAGGCGCTCGGCGGCCTGGTCGTCGAGCGGGACGCCCAGGAGTCGGAGAACGCCGAGACCTACAAGGTCCCGTCGGGGGCCTAGGTCCCGTCCGGGGCTTAGGTCGCGTTCGGGGGCGGGGGGTCTCCCAGTAGGTGCAGGGCGATCCGGTCGAGGGCGGCGAGGTCCTCGGCCGGGACGCCGTACAGCTCCGGCGGCGGGGTGGCGAGGATGCGCTCGGCCTCCGCCGCCGCGGCGCGCCCGGCCTCGGTCGCCGTGACGAGCTTGGCGCGCCGGTCGGCCGGGTTCGGGGCGCGCTCGACGAGGCCGCGTCCGACCAGGTCGTCCACCACGACGGTGGCGTAGGGGCGGTCGGTGAGCAGGAGCCCCGCGACGTCGCCGAGCGTGAGCGGCTCGGGCGCGGCGGCGATGCGGCGCAGCGCCTTGGTCCGGAAGAAGCTCATGCCGAGCGCCTCGGTGACCTCCCGGCGCCGGTCGTTCCGCTCGTGGAACACGATCCCCAGGTTGCGCCAGGCGCGCGCGGCGACCTCGGCGGACGGCTCGGCGGCGGACTCGGCGGGCGGCCCGACGGAAGGCTCGGTGGCGGGCTCGGTGGCGGGCTCGGTCATCGGGTGCTCGCTCCCGTCACGTGGGGTCCCTCCGGGGCCGGGTCTCCGGCGTCGAACAGCTCGGTCACGTGCGCGGTGCTGCGCGCGGCCCGCCGGCCGGTGGTGACCGTGCCGAGCACGAGGACGGCCGCCGCGCATCCGGTCAGGATCCAGTATGCCGGGCCGGCGGCGGACACGAAGGCGTCCGCGCCGGACCCGCCGGACGCCGCGGACGCGGCGCCGGACGTCCCGGCGGCGAGCACCGCGCCGATCACCGCGACGCCGAGCGCCTGCCCGATCTGCCGGCTGGTGGAGGCGACGGCGGCGGCGACCCCGGCCTGCGCGCGCGGCATCCCGGACACGGCGGTGTTCGTGATCGGCGAGTTCACCATCCCGAACCCGATGCCGAACAGCACGTAGGACGCGAACAGCGTGACGTCGCCGGTCTCGGCGTCGAACGCCGCGAACAGCAGGCCGCTGGCCAGCATCGCCGCCCCGGCGATCTGCAGCGGCAGCCGGGGGCCGCGGCCGCCGACCAGGCGCCCCGACAGCGGGGAGACCGCGGCGGTCATCGCGGCCATCGGCAGCAGGTACAGCCCGGCGTGCAGCGCCGACAGGCCCCGGACGTTCTGCAGGTAGAGCGTGTTCAGGAAGAGGAACCCGCCGAGCGCCGCGAACCCGCTGATCGCGATCAGCGTCGCGCCGGAGAACGGGAGGCTGCGGAAGAAGCGCAGGTCGATCAGCGGCTCGGGGGCGCGCAGCGCGTGCAGGACGAACCCGGCGAGCGCCGCCGCGGCGAGCAGCGCGGCGCCGTAGACGGCCGGATCGCCGATGCCGCGGCCCGGCGCCTCGATGATCGCGTAGGTCAGCGTCCCGAGCAGCACGATCATGAGCGCCTGGCCGAGCGGGTCGGGCCGGCGCGGCCGCTCGGCGCGCGACTCGGGGACGAACAGCGCGGTCAGCGCGAGCGCGGCGAGGCCGATCGGCACGTTCAGCCAGAAGATCGACCGCCAGCCGACGGAGTCGACCAGGAGCCCGCCGACGAGCGGCCCCATCGCCATGCTGAGCCCGACGACGGCGCCCCACACGCCGATGGCGCGGGCCCGCTCGCGCGGCTCGGTGAACACGTTCGTGATGATCGACATGGCGACCGGGTTGAGCATCGACCCGCCGACGGCCTGCACGACGCGGGCGGCGACGAGCCAGCCGAGGGACGGCGCGAGGCTGCACAGCACCGACCCGGTGACGAACAGCGCGAGGCCCGTCTGGAACACCCGGCGGCGCCCGATCCGGTCGGCGGTCGCGCCGGCGAGCATCAGCAGCGAGGCGAGGACGATCAGGTAGGCGTCGATCGTCCACTGCAGCCCGGACAGCGAACTGTCGAAGTCGTGCTGCAGCGTGGGCAGCGCGACGTTGAGGATCGTGTTGTCGAGGCTGACGATGAGCAGGCTCATGCAGCAGATGCCGAGGACCAGTAACCTGCGGCGATGGCTGAGTTCGGGCACCGCGGTCCAATCGTTGTAAGCGTACAAACATTATAAGCCTACAACTAATTCGCGGCGGCGGTCAGCGCAGCGCGGGAACCCGGCCGCGCGCGGCCGGGATCACCAGCGGCGTCCCGGTCTCCGGGCACTCGATCACCCGGCACGGCAGCCGGAACACCTCCTCGACCAGCTCCGACGTGACGACCGCGGCCGGGTCGCCCGCCGCGACGATCCGGCCCTCCCGCATCGCGATCAGGTGCGTGGCGTACCGGGCGGCGTGGTTCAGGTCGTGCAGGACGGCGACGACCGTGCGCCCCTCCTCGTGCAGCCGGGCGCACAGGTCGAGGACCTCGATCTGGTGGGCGATGTCGAGGTAGGTCGTCGGCTCGTCCAGCAGGAGCAGCGGGGTCTGCTGGGCGAGCGCCATCGCGATCCACACGCGCTGCCGCTGGCCGCCCGACAGCTCGTCCACGTGCCGCTCGGCGAGGTCCTGGACGCGGGTCGCGGCCATCGACTCGGCGACGACCCGCTCGTCCTCGCGGGACCACTGCCGCAGCAGGCTCTGGTGCGGGTACCGGCCGCGCGACACCAGGTCGGCGACCGTGATGCCCTCCGGCGCGATGGACGACTGCGGCAGCAGCCCGAGCGTCCTGGCGAGCTTCTTGGCGGGCCAGCCGGCGATGGGCCGGCCGTCGAGCACGACCGTCCCGGCGGCCGGCTTCAGGATCCGGGCGAGCGCCCGCAGCAGCGTCGACTTGCCGCACGCGTTCGGGCCCACGACGACCGTGAAGGACCCGTCCGGCACGGCGACGTCGAGGTCCTCGGTGATCGTGCGCCTGTCGTAGGCGAGGGTGAGGCCCGTGCCGGTGAGGCGTGCGTTCGCGTCCATCAGATCCGTCCCGTCTTGCGTTCGGTCACGAGGAGCCAGACCAGGTACCCGCCGCCGAGGAGGCCGGTCACGACGCCCACCGGGAGCTGGCGCCCGGGGAAGGCGTGCTGCGCGGCCCAGTCGGCGGCCACCAGCAGCGCCGCGCCCATGCACATCGCGGGCAGCAGGTTGGGGCCGGTCGTGCGGGTGAGGCGGCGGGCGAGCTGCGGCGCGGTCAGCGCGACGAACGCGACCGGCCCGGCCGCCGCCGCGGCGAGCGAGGTGAGCAGCACGGCCGCGGCCAGCATGATCAGCCGGATCCGCTCGATGGGGACGCCGAGGCCGTGCGCGGCGTCGTCGCCCATCTCCAGCATCCGCAGCGCCCGGCCGCAGCCGACCATGACCAGCGGCCCGAGGACGGCGAGCGCCGCGAGCACGGGCGCGGTGTCGGCCCAGTCGCGGCCGTCGAGGCTGCCGGTCAGCCACAGCACGGCGCGGGCCGCCTCGGTGATCTCCGCCTGGGTGATCAGGTAGCCGTTCACGCCGGTGAGCATCGCCGCCACGCCGATGCCGACGAGGACGAGCCGCTGCCCGTGCGCGCCGTGCCGTCCCGCGACCGCGAACACGACCAGGCCGGTGAGCAGGCCGCCGCCCGCCGCGCCGGCCGCGACCGCGGCGGTGCCGCCGCCGGTCAGCACGATCGCCGCGAGGACGCCGCTCGCCGCGCCCTGGGTGAACCCGAGGATGTCCGGGCTGCCGAGCGGGTTGCGGGTCAGCGACTGGAAGATCGCGCCCGCCAGGCCGAGCGCGGCGCCGACGGCGAGCCCGGTCGCGACCCGCGGCAGCCGGATCTCGTTGACGATCAGCGAGTCGGCGGGCGCGCCGTGACCGAGCAGGGTGCGGACGACCTCGGCGGGGCTCATCGGGAAGTCGCCGCTGCCGATGAGCAGGACGCCCGTCCCGAGCGCCACCGCCAGGCAGGCCGCGGCGACGGCGAACGCGCGCGGGCGGAACCGGAACGACGCCCCGGCGGGCGTCCGGACGACGGCGAAGCGCGGCGAGCGGCTCACGGCCGCACCCCCCGCGCGGGGGCGGCGCCCCGCACGCCCCGGTCCGCTCCGCTCATCGCAGGCCCTTCCTCGGACGCCGGACGAAGTACAGGAACACCGGCCCGCCCGCGACGACCATCACGATGCCGACCTGGAGTTCGGACGGGCGGACGACGACGCGCCCGAGGACGTCCGCCGCCAGCATCAGCGCGGGCGACAGGATCGCGCAGTACGGCAGCAGCCGGCGCAGGTCGGGGCCGGTCAGCGCGCGGACGAGGTGCGGCACCATCAGCCCGACGAACATGATCGGCCCGCACGCCGCCGTCGCCGCGCCGCACAGCAGCGTGACCGCGGCGATCGCGGCGATCCGGGCGCGGCCGGGGTCGGCGCCGAGCGCGCGGGCCGCGTCCTCGCCCATCGCCATCGCGTTCAGCGGGCGGGCGAGCAGCAGCGCGAGCACGAGGCCCACCGCGACGAACGGGGCGACGCGGACGACGGTGTAGTCCTGCGCGGCGGCGAGGGAGCCGACCGTCCAGAAGCGCATCCGGTCCAGGGACGCGGTGTCGAGGAGCTGCACCGCGTTCACGTAGGAGTACAGCGCGGCGTTCAGCGCGGCCCCCGCCAGCGCGAGCCGCGCGGGGGTGGCGCCGCGCCCGCCGCCGACCGCGTAGAGCAGCACGGCGACCGCGCCGGCGCCGGCGAACGCGAACCACACGAAGCCGGTGAACGAGGTGATCCCGAGGAACGAGATCGCCGACACGACGGCGGCCGCGGCGCCCGCGTTGATGCCGAGGATGCCGGGGTCGGCGAGCGGGTTGCGGGTGAGCGCCTGCATCACCGCGCCGGCCAGCCCGAGCGCCGTCCCGGCGAGCAGGCCGAGCAGCGTGCGCGGGAGCCGCATCTCGTGGACGAGCGTGTACGCGGCCGAGCCGGGGTCGACGAGGCCGTCCCACGCCTGCCCGAGCGACAGCGGCTTGGCGCCGACGGCGAGGCTGAGCGCGATGGTGGCGAGCAGGAACAGGACGCCGCCGAGGAGTCCGGCCGTCCGCCAGGCGCGACCGGGTGGTGCGGCCGGCCGCTCGGCGAGCGGTCGCGGCGTGGTCGACAGCACGCTGGCGGGCCTCCTCTGGACAAGATCTTAGGTTAGGTTAACCTAAGTTCTCATCGGCCCACCATTCGGTCACCGTAGTTGATTCAGGAGAACGTTCGCATGTCGCATACCGGTGCTCGCCACCTCTCCCGCCGCGCCGTCCTGGGCGCCGGCGGCGCCTTCGCCCTCGGCGCGCTGATCAGCGCCTGCGGCGGCGACGACGGCGCGGGCGGTACCACCTCCCCCGGCGGCGGCGCCTGGACGTTCACCGACGACCGCGGCACGACGGTTCACCTCAAGCAGCGCCCGCGGCGGATCGTCGGCTACTCCGCCACCGCCGCCGCCCTCTACGACTTCGGCATCGACGAGCAGATCGTCGGCGTGTTCGGTCCGACGAAGCTGACGGACGGCAAGCCCGACCCGCAGGCCGGGAACCTGCCCGTCGACCGGCTGGAGATCATCGGCAACGCGTTCGGCGAGTTCAACATCGAGAAGTACGCCGCGCTCCGCCCCGAGCTGCTCGTCGACAACATGTTCATTCCGGGCGACCTGTTCTACGTCCCCGAAGAGAGCAAGGACAAGATCTACGCGCTGGCGCCGAGCGTCGCCATCGCCGCCGGAACCGTCGCGCTGCCGAAGCCGATCGAGCGGACCGCCGCGCTCGCCGCCGCCCTCGGCGCCGACCTGAAGTCGGCGAAGGTCACCGCCGCGAAGGCCCGGTTCGAGAAGGCCGCCGAGTCGGTGCGCGCGGCGGCGAAGGCCAAGCCGGGGCTGAAGGTCCTCGCCGCGTCCGCGAGCCCCGACCTGTTCTACGCCTCCAGCCCGGCCAAGAACACCGACCTCGTCTACTACACCGAGCTCGGCGTCGACCTCGTCGTCCCGGACAAGCTCGGCAAGGACGACTACTTCGAGAGCCTGAGCTGGGAGAACGCCGACAAGTACGACGCCGACCTCGTCCTCCTCGACTCCCGCACGCAGGCGCTCCAGCCGAAGGACCTCGGCGCCAAGCCGTCCTGGCAGGAGCTGCCCGCGGTGAAGGCCGGCCAGGTCATCCCGTGGCAGCCCGAGCCCCGCTTCTCCTACGAAGGCTGCGCGCCGCTGCTCGAAGCGCTCGCCACCGCCATCAACTCCGCGAAGAAGACCTCCTGAAAGGCGGCACGATGACGACTCCGGCCCACTCCTACGCCTTCTTCGACGTGCACGTCGTCCGCTCCGAACGGCTCGGCCCCTCCATGGTCAGGGTCACCCTCGGCGGGACGTCCCTGGACGGCTTCGCGACCGGCGGACGCGACCAGCGCTTCAAGCTGTTCCTCCCCCACCCGCACCAGGACGCGCCCGTCATGCCGGCCAACAGCGACGGCGCCACCTGGTACAGCGACTGGCGCGCGCTGGACCCGGCCGAGCGCGGCATCATGCGCTCGTACACGGTCTGCGACCACCGTCCCGGCGAACTCGACGTCGACTTCGCGCTGCACGGCGACGGCACGTCCGGCGCGGCGTCGCAGTGGGCCTCGGCGGCCGGCGCGGGCGACCGCGTCACGATCCTCGGCCCGACCGGCCCGGACAACGGCGGCTTCGACTTCCGCCCGCCGCCCGGCGCCCCGGTCGTGATCGCGGGCGACCTGACCGCGCTGCCCGCCATCGCCGGGAACCTCGCCTGGCTGCCCGCCGGGACGTCCGCGCAGGTCTTCGTCGACGTCCCGCACCCGGAGGACCGCCGCGACCTGCCCACCGCCGCCGACACGGAGATCACCTGGGTCGCCCCCGGCACCCTCGCCGACACCGTCCGCGACGCGAAGATCCCGGACGGCGCCTACGCCTGGATCGCCGGAGAGTCCGCCGTCGTCAAGGCCCTGCGCCGCCACCTGGTGAAGGACCGCGGCCTGGACCGCCGCGCCGTCACCTTCACCGGCTACTGGCGCCGCGGCGCCACCGAAGAAGACCTCCTCGCCGAATTCGAGGCAGGCGCCACCCCCGCGACCGAGGAGTAGGGCACGGGATGCGGCGGGTCAGCCCAGGTCGAGCCCGCCGCTCTTCACCCGCCGCGCGAACGAGCGCCATTCGGCGGACGCGAACACCAGCTTGGGCCCGTCCGGATCCCTGGAATCCCGCACCCCGACCGCCGCGGCAATCCCCACCACCTCGACACAGTCACCACCGGTGTCACCACTGCGGCTGCTCTTCCGCCAAGGAAGGCCTGCCACCTCGACGCATTGGCCTCCGGTGTCACCACTGCGGCTGCTCTTTCGCCACTGGATCTTCGACTCGCTACGGCCACTCACAGATCCTCCAAGATCGTATGAAGGAGCTTCAGGGACTCATCGGTACATAGCGCCGCGCCCCTGATCAAGTCGAAACGTAGCGCATATGCCCGAACCGTGCTTGCGCGCTCGATCAACTGCCCGCCCACGTGGCCCTCCACATAGGCGGCATCCGGCTCCTCGTCGAAGCCGAGAATCGTGAACGCACCCATGATCCCCGGATAGGCGCCCTTCGCGCTCGGGACGATCTGCAGCGTGACGTTCAGGCGGTCGGACATAGCGATCAGGTGCTGTATCTGACCGCGCATGATCTCCGCTCCCCCGACGGGCCTCCTGAGTGCGTACTCGTCGAAGACCACGACGACGTGGCAGGGGTCCTCTCCTTCGAGGATCGCCTGGCGAGCGAGCCGCGTCGTGACGAGTTCCTCGGCTTCTTCGGGCGACCGGCCCGCCTTCAGTTGCTCGTATGCGTACTCCCGAGTCTGAAAAAGACCGGTCACAGCCATTGCCTCGAACTTATGGATCACCCGCGCGACGGCCTCGCGCTGGAGGAATTCGGCGAAGCCGGGCGGAAGGAGCTGGAGTTGACCGACGCGCTGCATCCACTCCCAGATGCGAAGGAATGTCCCATTCGTCTCGAAGAACGTGTCGCAGTCCTTCGCGAAGTTCTCGGACGGTGCGCCGTCGCCCCGCTCGACCTGGCCGATCCGCTGGGGCGAGTAACCGAGCTTCGCGGCGAGCCGCGGGCAGCCGAGGCCCGCCATCTCACGGTGTGCGCGCAGTTCGGCACCGAAGTAGTCGACGGGGGACTTCGGAACACCGAGTTCGCGGGGACGGCGGGGCATCATCGCCTCCAGGGGGTGAAAGCGGCGGTGGTTCCGGTCACGCGAGAGGGGTGTCGCCACCTGCCGTCTCGCTCTTTACCGACCA
The DNA here is from genome assembly GCF_040643275.1 of Spirillospora sp. NPDC047418. NCBI lineage: Bacteria > Bacillati > Actinomycetota > Actinomycetes > Streptosporangiales > Thermomonosporaceae > Spirillospora > Spirillospora sp. NPDC047418. The sequence goes on along the minus strand of NZ_JBEYTW010000050.1, from coordinate 36,686 downwards.
TAGAGTCATGACGATGGCCAGGGAAGCAATTACGCAAATAAAGCACTTCACGAAGTGCGGATTGCCGCCATTACGTCCCGAAATGGCACGGGCGGGGAGAAGGTCAGGGGGCGGGGATGAGGCCGTGTTGGAGGGCGGTCATCACTGCGGCGGTGCGGTCGGAGACGCCTAGTTTGGTGAAGATGCGCAGGAGGTGGGTCTTCACCGTCGCCTGGCCTATGTAGAGGCGTTCGCCGATCTGGGCGTTGGTGAGGCCCTCGGCGACGAGGGCGAGCACCTCCGCCTCGCGCGTCGACAGGACGGGCGGCGCGGGGGTCTCGCCGGCCGCCGCGAGGCGCGCCGACACCTCGGGCGACAGGACGCGCCGGCCCGCCGCGACGTTCCGGACGGCCGCGGCGAGGTCGGCGCGCGAGGCGTCCTTCAGCAGGTAGCCGGCGGCGCCCGCCTCGATCGCGCGGACGATGTCGGCGTCGTCCTGGAACGTCGTCAGGACGAGGACCCGGTGGCCGGGCAGGCGCTCGATCGCGCTCACGCCGTCGCCGGACGGCATCCGCAGGTCCATCAGGACGACGTCCGGGGCGATGCGGGGCACCAGGGCGACGGCCTCGTCCCCGGACGCGGCCTCCGCCGCGACCTCGATGTCCGGCTCGGCGGCGAGCATGCCGCGCAGACCCTCCCGGACGATCGGGTGGTCGTCCACGATCATCACGCGGAGCACGGGATCACCGCCTCGACCACGGTGCCGTCGCCGCCGGTGACGGTGAACGTCCCGCCGGCCTGCTCGACCCGGCTCCGCATGCCGCGCAGCCCGAACCCGCGTCCGACCTCCTCCGGCGCGAACCCGCGCCCGTCGTCGGCGACCGTCAGCCGCACCGCGTCCCCGTACTCCAGCCGTACCTTCACCTGCGTCGCCTCCGCGTGCTTGCGGACGTTCGCGAGCGCCTCCTGCGTCACCCGCAGCAGGACGACCTCGACGGCGTCCAGCGGCCGCGGCTCGCCCTCGACGGCCAGGCCGGCGGGCAGGTCGAAGTCGCGGGCCATCCGCCGCAGCGCCTCCACCAGGGAGCCGCCGTCCAGCGCGGGCGGCGCCAGCGCCGCGACGAGGCCCCGGGTCTCGGCCAGGTTCTCGCGCGCCGACCGCAGGGCCAGCTCCAGGTGCCGGTTCGGCCCGACCTCGGCCTCCGCCGCCTGCAGCAGCATCGTGATGGAGGTGAACCCCTGCGCGATCGTGTCGTGGATGTCGCGGGCCAGCCGCTCCCGCTCGGCGAGCACGCCCGCCTCGCGGCTGACGCCGGCCAGTTCGCCACGCGTCCGGTCCAGCTCCTCGATGAGGCGCTTGCGCTCGTGGTTCTGATGGCCCATCCGGCCGATGAACACCGCGAGCAGCACGCTGCAGGCGATGCCCGCCGCCACGATGACGACCGTCGCCGCCGTGCCCGCCCCTGACTCCGCCAGCCCTCGCCCGACCGGCCCGGACAGCAGGACGAGCAGCAGCGCGAACCCGCGCCCCGCCCCGTACATCATGTAGACCTGCGGGGCCAGCGCGGCGAGGGCCGTCGCCGTCACCGGCGCGAGCACCGTCGCGGGCACGAACATGCAGATCACCGCGATCGCGTAGATCTTGCATCCGGGCCGGGGCAGCTCCTGCGAGCGGAGCGCGTTCCGCCCGATCGCCACGTACGCCACGCTGAGCAGGACGAGCAGCGCGATCGCCGCCGACCGCCGTCCCGGCGGCAGCTCGTCGGCGGCCGTCGCGGCGATGGTCCCGACGAGCACCATCGCGAAGTAGGCGTCCCAGAACGGGTACGAGCGCCGCCAGACGTTCTCCGCCCGCGCCACCGGCTCCCCGGCCATGCCGCACCCCTCCGGTCACCGGCGACCCGCTGTCCACCGACCGGTGGATACTACTGGCCTCCAGGTCACGACAAGATCGAGGACATGAACAAGGACATCGCCCGGAAGGCCCTCTTCGCCCTCACCGTCCTCTACGGGCTCGCGATCGCCCTCCTCGCCATGCTGGACGTCGCGGCCGTCGGCGTCGTCGCGGCCGTCGGCGCCGTCCTCATCGGGCTCGGCTGGGGCTGCTCGGGCATGTTCGCCCGCGGAGGCGCGCGGTCCTGAACCCGCCGCGGGCACCCCGCGGGGGCGGGTGCCCATCCCTCACGGGTCGCGGCGGGTCTCGTCGATGGTGAGGGTGGCTGGGTCGATGACGCCGGCGCGGTAGGCGGCGCCGGCGATCGTCTGGGCGGTCACCGGCGCGGTGATCAGCTGGAAGACGGCGACCAGCAGCAGCGGGGTGGCGGCGGTGACCGAGCCGGTCTGCGGCGCCACCCCGGCGAGGACGAGCAGCAGCCCGATCGTCTGCGGTTTCGTCGCGGCGTGCAGCCGGGTGAGCAGGTCCGGGAACCGCAGCATGCCGAGCGCGCCGACCGCGCTGAACCCGGACCCGGCGAGCAGCAGGACGGCGCTGGCGGCGTCGGCGGCGGTCACGCCCGCCCCTCCCGTTCCCGCCGCTCCGCCCGCGCCGCCGCCAGGTGCGCGGCGCTGACCGATCCCACGAACCCCATCAGCGCGACCGCGACGAGGATCGTCGCGTTCGCCGTCTCCTTGTGGACGGCCGCGTGGATCGCGATGCCGCTCAGCAGCAGGACCGCGAGGATGTCCCCCGCCATGACGCGGTCGAACGTGGAGGGCCCGCGGACGAGGCGGGCGGCGGTCATCAGGAACGCGGCGCCCAGCAGCGCCATGGCCGCGGCGTAGACGATGCTCATCGGTCCTCCCTGGTCTCCCTGGTGGATACGTCTTCCCCGGCTGCTTCCCCGGCCGCGTCCTCGGAGGCGACGAGGGCGCGCATCAGCCGGTGCTCGGTGCGGAGCACGCCGTCCCGCGCGGAGTCGGCCTCCCGCCGGGACCGGACGGGCATGGCGTGGATGTGCAGCACGTGCCGGTCCCAGTCGAGGTCGACCAGCAGCGTGCCGGGGCGCAGCGAGATGCTCGTCGTGACGGCCAGCAGGATGATCTCCGAGCGCGTCCGGGCGTCCACCTCGACGATCGCGCCCTTCACCGCGCGCGGCCGGTAAAGGGCGTGCCGGGCGATGACCAGGCTGGACAGCAGCAGGTCCCAGGCGAACTCGAGCGCCGCCAGGACCAGCCACAGCGGCCGGACCCGCCGGAGCGTCGGGACGGCCGGCAGCCGGCTCACCCGGTAGGCGACGGCGACCGCGATGACGCCGCCGACCGCGACGAGGGCGTCGGCCCGTCCCCACAGCAGCAGCCAGACCGCGAACAGCCACACGCCCATGCCCACCCGCGAGACGATGCCGCGGACGTCCGTGCTCATCGCTTCCCTCCGTCCAGGACGGCGTGCCGGTAGGCGTCTCCGCTGACGAGGTCGCTCGCGGCGTGCCTGCTCCAGGACGCGAGCGGCCCGGCGAGCGCGGCGATGAGGAGCCCGGCGACGACCAGCACCGTGGTCACCGACTGCATGAGGCGCACGCCCCCGCGGGTGTAAGACTCGGACTTGGGAGGCTCCTGCGCGCCCTCCGGGCGGGTGCGCCAGAACCCGAGCGTCCAGATCCGGCTCATCGCCATGAGGGTGAGGACGCTCCCCACCACGGCCACGCCCGTCACCGCGTACGCCAGGACGCTGCCCGAAGCGACGCCCGCCTGGAACAGCGCGAGCTTGGCGACGAACCCCGACGTCGGCGGCACGCCGCTCACGCTCATCGCGGGGATGAAGAACAGCACGGAGATGAACGCCGACAGGCTCACCAGCCCGCCGAGCCGGTGCAGCGACGTCTCCCCCGTGTGGCCCTGGATCAGGTCGCTGACCAGGAAGAGCGTCGCCTGCACGACGATGTGGTGGACGAGGTACAGGATCGCGCCGGTGAGCCCCGCGACGTCGAACAGGGCGAGGCCGAACAGCATGTAGCCGATGTGCCCGACGAGGATGAACGAGAACACGCGGTGGATGTCATCGTGCGTCAGCGCCCCCAGCGTCCCGATGACGATCGTCGCGGCAGCGAGGACCAGCATCACCCAGGAGCCGTGCTCACGCGGGAACACCAGCGTCTCGACGCGGATGAGCGAGTACACGGCGGCCTTCGTCAGCAGCGCCGCGAACACCGCGGTGATCTTCGTGAGCGCGACGGGGTAGCTGTCGGGCAGCCACATGTGCATCGGCACGATCGCGCCCTTGATGCCGAACACCACGAGGAACAGCAGCCCGAGCGCGGTGCGGGTCGCGCCGGGCAGCTCGGGGACCCGCGTCGACAGGTCGGCGAGGTTGACCGTCCCCGCCGCCGCGTAGGTGAGGCCGAGCGAGGTGAGGAAGAGGATCGAGGACGTGAGGCTGACCACGGTGTAGGTCATCCCGGCCCGCACCCGCTCCCCGGTCGGGGTCAGCGTCATGAGGACGTAGCTCGACGCGAGCATGACCTCGAACGCGACGAACAGGTTGAACAGGTCCCCGGCGAGGAAGACGAGGCTGACCCCGGCGGTCAGCGTCAGGTAGGCGGGATAGAACACGCCGGGCTCGTGCCCGTCCGTCCCGCCGGCGCCCTCCCCCACGGCGTGCAGCATGACCGCCAGCAGCACCGTGCCGGACACCACCAGCAGCAGCACCGACAGCCGGTCGGCGACGAGCGTGATGCCGAGCGGCGCGGCCCAGCCGCCGAGCTGGACGGCGAGGACGCCGTCGCGCGCCACCGCCGCCAGCAGCGCCGCGCTCGCCGCGACGCCCCCCGCGGCGGCCAGCGGGCCGAGCACCCGCAGCCAGGCCCCCCGCCGCCGGGCGATCATCGCCAGTGCCGCGCCGAGCAGCGGCAGCACGAACGGCAGCGGGACGAGGACGTTCATGCGCCGTCCTCCGGCCCGGGGTTCTCCTGCTCCAGCGGCGTGGCCCGCGGCGTCTCGCCGGGGCGGTGCCGTTCAGCGCAGATCCGGCGGTCCTCGACGTCGTCGCGGACCTCGTCCCCGCCGCGGAGCCGCCGGCTCCGGTAGGCCAGGGCCAGCAGGAACGCCGTGACGCCGAAGGTGATCACGATCGCGGTCAGCACCATCGCCTGCGGGAACGGGTCGACCGCCGCGCCCGGCCCCTTCGCGCCGAGCAGCGGCGGCGTGCCGGCGGCCCCGCCCGCGAGCAGCAGGACGAGGTTGGCGCCGTGCCCGAGCAGCGAGAAGCCGATCACGATCCGGATGAGGGACCGCTGCATCAGCAGGTCGAACCCGGCGGCGAACAGCACGGCGACCACCACCACGAGGACGAGTCCGGGCCCGGTCACGACGGCTCCTCCGCGGCCTCGGGCTCCTCCGGCTCCTCCAGGCTGGCCCCGAGCGTGGTGAGGATCATCAGCACCAGCCCGAGCACCAGGAAGTAGACGCCCGCGTCGAAGAGCAGGTTGGTGGAGATCTCCACCGGGCCGAGCACCGGCACGGTGCCGCCGAGCTTCCGGGACGCCAGGAACTCCCCGCCGGACGCCCAGCCGCCCGCGCCCGTGGCGACCGCGATCCCCAGCCCGCCGCCGAGCAGGACGGCCGGGCGGACGGGCAGCGCGGCGGCGAGCTCGCGCCGCCCGCCCGGCAGGTACCGCAGCACGAACGCCATGCCGGCGACGAGGCCGCCGACGAACCCGCCGCCCGGACGGCCGTGCCCGGCGAAGAACAGGTACACCGAGAACACGAGGATCGTCGGGGTGAGCAGCCGCGCCACCGCCTCCAGCAGGACCGAGGAGCCGCCGAGCGGCGGACGGCTCGGCGCGGCCAGCCAGCGGCTCGGCGGCCCGGGGCCCGCCCCGGCCCGGCCGGGCCGCCGCACGTCCGGCCCCGTCAGCACCAGGCTCGCGACGCCCAGCGCGGTCGCGGCCAGCACCGTGATCTCGCCCAGCGTGTCGAGCGCGCGCAGGTCCACCAGGATCAGGTTCACCACGTTCTTCGTGTGCTCCTGCGCGGCGAGCCGGGTGTAGCCGGGACCGACCGGTGCGGAGTTCCGGCTCAGCGCCGCCACCGTCAGGAACAGCCCGACGAACCCGCCCATGCCGAGGCTGATCACGGCGGTGGCCGCCCGCGCGGGCGCCTTGCGCAGCCGCGGCGGGAACCGCTCCGGCAGCCGCCGCAGCACCAGCACCAGCATGAACAGCGTCAGCGTCTCCACGACCACGAGGGTGAGCGCGAGGTCGGGCGCGCCGTGCACGGCGAACAGGCCCGTCATCCCGTACCCGGTGCCGGACAGCAGCAGCACCGCCGACAGCCGGCCGCGCGCCCACATCGCCCCCAGCGCGCCGGCGATCACGATCGCGGCGAGGACGAGCTGCGCCGGATCGCCCCAGGCCCGCGGCGGCGACCACCCCGGGCCGGTGCCCCGGACGAGCCCCGCCACGAGCGCCGGCCCCGGCACGACCAGCACCATCAGCGCGATGACGCCGAGGTACACCGGCAGCGAGCCGATCTGCACCCGCCGGGTCACCGCGAGCGCGGCGGCCATCGTCGCGCCGACCACGGCGTCGTAGCCCTTCTGGACGTCGGGGAGCCACCACCGCCCGGACCGTCCGGGGAACGACCGGCCGAACGCGCCGTACAGCCCGGCGCCCGCCACGATCGCGGTCACCGACATCCAGAGCGGCAGCCCGAGCCCGTGCCAGATCGCCAGCTCGTACCCCGGCCCGTCGCTCCGCAGCGTCCCGGCATAGGGCCCGATGAGCCGCTGCAGGGCCCCGGGGACGAGCCCCAGGGCGAACCCGGCGGCGGACAGCACCACCACGGGGACGACCAGGCCCCAGGGGTCGTCGGGCCCCTGGTCCGTCGCGCCGGAGAAGGCGCCGTGCAGGAACCGCGCCCCGTAGGCCACGGTCAGCGCCGACCCGGCGACGGTCCCCGCGAGGACGGCGATGTCCCAGCCGCCGTGGGCGAACGCCTCGAACGCGGCCTCCTTCGCCACGAACCCGAGGAACGGGGGGATGCCGATCATGGACGCGACCGCCGCCGTCGCCGCGACCGCGAGGACGGGCAGCCGCCACCCGGCGCCCGACAGGTGGTCCGCGCGCCGCGTCCCCGTCTCGTGCTCGACCGCGCCGACCGTCAGGAACAGCGGCGCCTTGAACACCCCGTGGGCCAGCAGCAGCGCCCCGCCGGCCAGCGCCGCCGTCCGCGTCCCGTTCCCCAGCAGCACCATGAGGAAGCCGAGCTGGCTGATCGTCCCGTACGCCAGCAGCCGCTTCAGATCGTCCTGCCGGAGCGCGACCAGGCCCGCCACCACCAGGCTCAGCAGCCCGACCGCCAGCACCAGGGGCCGCCACGGAGCGACCCCGGCGAACCCGGGCGCCAGCCGGGCGACCAGATAGACCCCCGCCTTCACCATGGCCGCCGCGTGCAGGTAGGCGCTCACCGGCGTGGGCGCCACCATCGCCGCCGGCAACCACCCGTGCAGCGGGATCTGCGCCGACTTGGCGAACGCCCCCAGCAGCACCAGAACCACACCGACCCGGGCCGCGGTGCCCCCGGGCGGATCCGCCACCAGCGCCGAGATCCGGTACGTCCCCCCGGCCTGCCCCAGCACCACGAACCCGACGAGCATGACCAGCCCGAACGCGGTGGTCGTCAGGAGCGCCTGCGTGGCGGCCCGCCGGTCCGCCACCTGATCCGGACGCGTGTGCCCGATGAGGATGAACGAGCTCAGCGTCGTGAGTTCCCAGAAGACGTACAGGACGAGCAGGTTGTCGGCGAGCACCAGCCCGGTCATCGCCCCGGCGAACGCGACGAGCGTCCCGATCATCAGCCGCTCGGACCGCTGGAAGTACCACCCCGCGTAGCAGAGGACGACGGCCCCGACCCCGCCCACCAGGAGCAGCATCACCACGGCCAGCGCGTCCACCCGGAAGTCGAACACGAGCCCCAGATCGGACGACCACACGACCCGGGTGGTGAACTCCCGCCCCACCCGAGTAGCCGCCCAGGCGGCCGTGGCGGCGGGCAGAACGGCCGCGGCGCACCCCATGACCCGCCGGTACCGCCCCAGCCCCCAGGGAACGGCGACGGCCACGACGGCATAGACCCCGACCAACGCCAGCATGCCGCCCGCAGCCCCCTCCCAACGTCACAGGCGATCTACCCAGCAGGCGCACCCGAAACGGGACCCCCGCGCGGGCGGCGATAAGAGTTCGATAACGGGCGTCCCTAGCGTGTCCGATATCCGAGCACATCGACGGGGAGAGAACGGATGACGACAACGCGCATCCTCGGGGCCGCCCTCGCGGCGGCCGCCGCGCTGGGAGCGGTGGCGCCGGCCGGGACGGCGTCGGCCGACGGCGCGCCGAGCACGGCACGAGCCGCCTGCTGGACGGACGCGAAGATCGACGGGAAGCAGTGGGTGCGGACGTTCGACAAGGCGTTCGCCAACCCGAACTACCTCAAGTGCGGGTCTCCCGTCGGCTACCTCTACCAGGGCGAGAACTACGTCTACTGCAAGAAGTGGGGCCAGGAGTACACGGGCGCCTACGGCACCAACCACTGGTGGCTGTACACCGACCTCGACCAAGGCGCCACGCGCGGCTGGGTGTCGGCCTACTTCCTGACGGGGGCCGGAAACGGCGACGACAAGGCCGTCGACATCAACGGCACGACCATCAAGACCTGCTCCAAGGTCTACTGACGGGGAAACGGGGAGACGATGAGCAAGATCAGGATCGGGCTGCTGGCCGGAGCGGTCGCTGCGGGGGCCGTCGCCGCCATGGCGCCGTCGGCCGCGCTGGCCGCCGCGCCCGCCGGCACGGCGGCCGCCACCGACGGGACCTGCCCGAAGGGCGACGTGTGCGTGTGGAGCGGCCGGAACGCCACCGGCACCCGCTGCAACTGGACCGGCGACGACCCCGACTGGCAGGGCGGGGCGATCCGCTGCCGGCCGTACGGGTTCAAGGTCAACAGCATCTGGAACAACGGGTACACGAGCAACCCGTACAACAAGGTGCGCTTCTTCAAGTACGCGGACTACAAGGGCGAGATCTCCGACCCGGTCTCCGTCACCGCCAAGCCGATCAACGCGGCGAACGTGTCCATCCGCTCGCACCAGTGGTCGAAGTAGGGAGGCGCCCATGCACGCGATCAGGATCGCGGTGGCCGGGGTGGCCGCCGCCGGGCTCACCACCGTCCTGGCACCGGTCACGGCCCAGGCCGACGCCGGCGCCGCCGCCTGGCAGGGCTCCTGCGCCAAGGGGGACTTCTGCGTCTGGAGCGGGCAGAACGGCACCGGCACCAGATGCGCCTGGGACGGCGACGACCCCGACTGGCGCGGCGGCGACGTCCAGTGCAATCCGAGGTTCCTCGTCGCGTCGTACTGGAACAACGGCTACACGGGTTCGTACAGCAAGGTGAAGGTGTACCACTTCGCCGGCTACGACGGTTACTGGGGCACCATCCCCGCCGGCAAGCGGAACAGCTTCTGGGAGGGGCAGCTCATGAACTCCCACAAGTGGGTGAACTAGCCTCCCCCCGCAGGGCCGCCGGGCACCGCGCCCGGCGGCCCTCCGCCGTCAGCAGGAGCGGACGCCCCGGACGGGCACCGCCGTGCGCCGCCACCGGACCGCGCGGCCCCGCCCCCGCAGCAGGCCGGGCTCCCCCGGCCGCACCAGCGGATCGTCCCGCAGGATCCCCAGCTGGAGTTCGCGCAGCTCGCGGCCCGGCTCCAGGCCCAGCTCCCCGGCCAGCCTCCGGCGCCCCTCCCGGTAGACGCCGAGGGCCTCGCCCTGCCGCCCCGCCCGGGCCAGCGCCAGCATCAGCAGCGCCCGCAGCCGCTCCCGGTACGGGTGCTCCTGCACCGCCCCGATGAGCTCGCCGACCAGTTCGCGGTGCCGGCCGAGGCCCAGCTCCACGTGCGCGGCCTCCTCGATCGCGGTCAGCCGCAGCTCCTCCCAGCGCAGCGCGGCCACCTCGATCGCGCCGCGGCCGAGGCCGGCGAGGACGGGGCCGTCCCACAGCGACAGCGCCGCCCGGAACCGCCCGGCGGCCTGCTCCAGCCGCCCCGCCGCGACGTCCCGGCGCGCCTCGCCGATCCGCTCCGCCGCCACCGAGGCGTCGATCACGCCCGCCTCCGCGGGCAGCCGGTACCCGGGCCGGACGGTCTCGATCACGCGCTCGCGGCCCGCGTCCCGGAAGGCCCGCCGCAGCCCCGACACGGCGATCGCGACCTGGGTGCGGGCCGAGGACGGCGGGCGGTCCCCCCACACGACGTCCACCAGCCGGTCCACCGGCACCGGCCGGTCCGCTTCGAGGAGGAGCGCCGCCAGCACCAGCCGGGCCCGGCCGCCGCCGAGGTCCACCGGCGCTCCCCCCACCCCGGCGCGCAGCGGTCCCAAGATCCGAAAGCTCACCCGTTCCGTCACCGTCGCCTCTCCCCTTCCATGGCGGTTCGATGCGGGGTGCGGGGTATGCCCCGAACGTTAGATGCCGGACCGCCCGGACAGTTCCGAGCGGCACCGTTCTGAACGTTCAGAACAACGAAGGCCCAGGTCAGCAGCGCCGGGTGATCGCGGGGTCGGGCGCCGCCCCGACCCGCAGCTCGGACGCGGGGACATAACCCCACCCGTGCAGTTCGGGCCGTCCCGTCGCGCGGTCGCCCTGCGTGTAGTACCAGACGTCGTTGCCGCCGGGATGCGCCTGGCCGCGCGTCCAGCAGATGAACCAGCTCGGATCGGTCTCCAGCACGGCGACCTCGGTGCCGAACGCCGCCCCCTCGTACACACCGACGCGGGGCCGGTTCGGGCACTGGAACATGTACGGCCACGTCCGCTGCGCCCGCGCGTCGTCGATGGTGCCGCTCAACCGCTGGCACCCCTCTTCGGAGCCGCCGCGGACGCCCACCCAGACCGCCCCGGCCACGACCACCACGCCGACACCCGCGACCGCGACCCAGCGGCCGCGCCGCCACCGTCCCCGCCCGCCGGCCGGGCCGGCCCCGGCGAGAAGCCGCCACTGCGCACTCCACCGCTCGGCCTCCGCCTCGGCCGAGGGCCATTGCGCGTACCGCAGGCACGCCTCGACGAACCGGACCGTGGCGGTCTCCGGCGGCATGGTCAGCGGGTTCCGGCCGATCAGCGTCGAGACGGCGGCGGGCGAGAGCCCGTCACTGCGCCCGCAGAGCGCGCGGTACTTGGGCCTTCCACACCATTCGTGCAGGGCACGGAGCTCAGCGGTGAACTCCGTCCAGGTGGAGGCGTCCTCGGGAGCGGGCGGGGAGCCGGGCAGAGCGGGCAAGAAGCACTCCTGGGGGGTCAGGCGGGGCGCACTCCCTGTGCCTACCCATCCACCCTCGACCAGCGAACCCACCAGGGCCACACATCTCGCCGGAGCCGTTATGAAGGCCAACGCCACGGACCCGATCAAACCCAACCCGTGCGCACGCCCCGAAAGGGGCGGGCGGGCGGGGGATGGCGGCGGCACCCGGGGGGCTCCGGGGGTCGCCCCCCGGAAAAACACTGCGGGCCGACGCGAAGGCGAGCCAAAGGCTCACCGAGCAGGGTGAGCCGCCTCGGCTCCCGCGATTGGACTCGAACCAATAACCTGCCGGTTAACAGCCGGCTGCTCTGCCGATTGAGCTACGCGGGATCGTGCGTCCGACGGGGTGTTTCCGCCCCTGTCGGCGGCACCAGGTTAGCGCATGTGGGGGGTCTTCGCGCACACGTCAGGGGTGGGGGCGCCGCTGACGGGTATGGGGGGTGTCACGATTCCGCCGTCAGTGGGAGTTGGACATGAAGACGCGCATGATGTTCATGGCAGGCGCCGCGGTCGGCTACGTCCTCGGGACGAAGGCCGGGCGCGAGCGGTACGAGCAGATCAAGCGGCTGTCGCAGCAGGTCTCGGAGAACCCGAACGTGCAGGAGGCGGCCGGGATGCTGCGGGCCAAGGGCGAGGAGTTCGCCGGTGCGGCGCGCGGCAAGGCGAACCATCTGAAGGACCGGGTGCCCGAGCAGGTGCCCGGGCGCGGCAAGGCCGAGGACCAGCCGACGGCGTACCCGGGTTAGAGGCCGGTCTGGCGGCGCAGTTCCTCCAGGGCCTGTTCGGCCTGGGCGCGCAGCCCCGGGTCGGACGGGTCGAGGCCCGCGTCGAAGACGAAGGTCCAGCGCACGTCGCCGCCGGCGGCGGGGCGCCGGGCCGCTATGCGGACCTTGCCGCCGGGGAGTTGCACGTGGTGGCTGACGGCGATGGTGGCGGTGACGCGTTCCCGGACGGTTTCGGGGACGGAGCCGGGGTCGGTGAGCCGGACGTGGTGTTCGGGGCCGGCGGAGGTCTCGTGGACGTGGAGCCACCCGTCCTTCCAGGTGGCGTGGTCGACGTGTTCCCAGGGGATGCGGGTGAAGCCGCCTGCGGGGTCCGGGACGTGCAGGGCCGTGGTGGTGGCGATGACGTGGGATCCGCCTCGCGTGGGGGCGGTCGCGAGGACGCGTTCGCCGCGGTCGAGGGTGAGCGCGGCGCGGACTTCGGCGGGCAGGGTGCCCCGGAGCAGGCGCATGTCCTCACGGTAGGCGATCAGGCGGCCTGGGGGGCACGGCGGGCCCCGAGGAGGTCGAGGACGAGCGCGGCGGACCAGGCGTAGTCGTGGCTGCCGCGTCCGGTGCCGTCGAAGGGGTCGAAGAACTCCCGGAAGCCGGACTGGCGGACGAGCCGCATGGTGGAGCCGTAGAGCAGGTCGGCGACGACGGGCAGGCCGTGGCCGAGGGCGCCGTACCAGACGAGCCAGTTGGTGCTGATCCAGGTGGGGCCGCGCCAGTAGCCGCCGCGGTCGAAGGCGGGGGCCTGGATGTCGCAGCTGGGGACGGGGTAGCCGGCGGCGCCGGCGAAGCGGGCGGACAGCAGGAGGTCGACGAGGCCGCGGACGATGGGGGCGGGCAGTTCGGGGTCGAGGAGGGGGCCGAAGGAGCCGACGGTGATGACGGGCAGCAGCCGGTCGTCGCGCAGGTCGCGGGCGCGGAAGCAGCCGGTCTCGGGGTCCCAGAGGCGGTCGAGGACGGCGCGGTGGACGCGGTCGGCGTGTTCGCGGTGCGGGGCGGGGTCGGCGCCGATGATCTCGGCGATGCCGGCGAGGGCGTGGGTGGAGGCGAGGTAGACGGCGTTGACCAGGGGGTCCTCGACGGCGAACGGGTGCGCTTCGCGGAGGTAGCCGGGCCGGTAGCCGGCCTCCCGCATGAGGGCGACGAGGCGGACGTAGCGGTCGTAGTCCTCGCCGGTGGGGAGGGTGCGGGGGCGCTGCGCGGGCGCGTAGGAGGACGGCGGGAGCCGCAGGGCGGCCAGCGGCCGGTCCCAGGCGGGGCTGTTGTCGAGCCCGGACTCCCAGGGGTGGCAGATCGCGATGAGGCCGCTGGAGTCGAGGTCGCGGGCGCGGGCGAGGTAGCGGTGCTGGGCGGTCAGCATCGGGTAGAGGCGGGCGAGGAACGCGCGGCTGCCGTCGAGGTCGGTGGCGCATTCGTGGAGGCGGAGGGCGGCGAGGGCGTGCAGCGGCGGCTGGGTGAGCCCGGAGGTGTGGACGCCGCGCGGCGCGTCCGGCTGCCGTTCGCTGCGCCACAGGTCGGGGCCGGGGAAGAACGCGCGCCGGGCGAGGCTCGTGTTGAAGACGATGTGCGGGAGCATCCCGTCGGCCCACTGGCCGCGGAAGAGGGAGAGCAGTTCGGCTTCGGCGCGGTCACGGCGGTGGCGGGCGAGGCCCATGCTGATGAACGCCGCGTCCCAGCTCCACTGGTGGGGGTAGAGGCCGGGCGACGCGGCGGTGGCCGTTCCCGTCCAGTTGGCGTCGAGGACCCTGGCCGCGGCCTTCCACAGCGCGGTCTCGTCACCGGTGAGGCGGGAGCTCATGTGGTCCAGGTGACCTCCTCGGTGGGAGAGGGGCTCACCATGATTGTCACCTCAGATCGCGGCGGCGGCGACCCCTGCGGGAGTGTCGATTCTCTACGGGGGCGGGAGGGGCGTCGTGATTTTTCACGGTTCCGTCGCACGTTCCAGGAGCCATTCCGCGATCTCCTCGCCCGCGGCGATGCCGCGGGCGGCGGTGACGGTGGTGCGGGGGGACGTCCAGCCGGTGTCGTGCAGTTCGCCGTGGGCGGGACGGACCGCCAGGTCGGCGGCTTCGAGCAGTTCGATGTCGAGGAGGGAGTCCCCGGCGGCCAGCGTCGTGGACGCCCCGGTGCGGCGGGCGACCTCCTCGGCGGCGGCGGCCTTGGTGAGGCGGGCGGGCAGGCAGTAGACCTTGCGGCCTTGCAGGGACGTCCGCCAGCCGCGTTCGGCGCACCAGCCGGTGAGGTCCTCGACCCACCCGGCGGGCAGTGCGGACCTGTCGACGACCGTGTAGGCGAACAGGTCGGACGCCGTGCGCTGCTTCAGCACGAAGTCGCCGCCCGACTGGGCGAGATGGTGCTGGACGTCCGCGAGCGGCGCGCACCCGTCCGCGATGCGGGCACGGACGGTCTCGGCCCATGCCGGGTCGTCCTCGCCGTCCACGAGGAGGTGGCCGCCGTTCGCGCAGATGGCGTACGCGGGCGGCTTCTCCAGCAGGTGGACACGCCGGTACTGCTCCGGTGTGCGCGTCGTCGTGGGGACGAGCGTCGCGGCCGTCGCGAGGGTTTCCAGCGTGCGCGCGGAAGCCTCGGTCATGTAGGAGAGCGGCGCGCCCTGGTAGAACTCCACGCACAGCAGGCGGGGCATCGCCTCATCGGGCCCGTCCAGGGCGAACGCGGCCGCTGAGTAGATGAGCGTACGGTCGAGGTCCGAGCACACCAGGACGGTCACTGAACGGCTCCCTGGCCGAAGCGAGGATGGATGAACCCCATGCACGCGTAGGGGAACCGGTCGGGCTCGACCTCGTGGACGGGCACGCCGCGTTCGCCGGCGAGCAGCCGGATGTGCGTCACCTCGGGACCGGCGTCGGCCCGTACGAACACCTTCCACGGGACGCGCCGCAGCAGTACCCGCGTCGTCTCCCCGATGCCCGGCTTGACGAGGTTGAGGTCGTCGATCCCCTCCGCCTCGGCACAGCGCCGGACGGCCTCCCAGCCGGACCAGTCGGGCGCGCGGTCGGCGGCGCGGAGTTCGGGCAGGTCCTTGGCGACGCGTTCGGCGACGTCCGGGAACCGCGCGGCGACGGCGTCGAGGAACACCGCCGACACGTCGTCGCCCGCGAGGTCCCGGTAGAACTTCGCGCCGTGGAAGTCGCCGGGCCCGATGAGGGAGTCGTTCAGGACCGTCCGGCTGACCAGGCCCGACACCGTCGAGTTGAGGCACGCGGACGGGATCAGGAAGTCGTCGCGCGTCCCGTAGAGCGGCGTGCACCGCCCCGGGTCGGCGAGGACCGCGAGGTCGGGGCGGAACGGGTGCGGCGCCAGCGCGGCGGTCAGCTCCCGCGTGATCGCGCCCTTGCCCGTCCAGCCGTCCACGAACATCACGGACGCGGGGTCGTGGTGCCCGGCGAGGTATCGCAGCGCCGCGGTGTCGATGCCCCGGCCCCGGACGATGCTGGCGGCGTAGTGCGGGACGTCGAGGCCGTGCGCGTACCGCGCCCAGCGGCGCATCAGGATCCCGACGGGCGTCCCGGCCCGCGCCAGCGACACCAGGACGGCGCCCGGTCCGCGCTCGGCGAGGATCATCTCGGTGACCAGCCCGGTCGCGTACGCGAGCCGCTCCGCCGACGCGTCCAGGGCCCGGTGGAACAGCCGCCGGTACTCCGGGCCGGGCTGGTACTCGACCGGCAGCGACTCGGCGTAGTGGGCGCGCCCCGCCTGGATCGCCGCCTCCCGCTCCTCCGTGGAAGCCTCCAGGCTCACGTGCGAGAGGTCCTTGAGCAGCCAGGCGACGTCCTCCGCCGGGTAGCTGCCGAAGGACGGCCCGTACAGCGGCCCGTGCACCGGCCCGTCCAGCGGCTTCACGAATCCCTCCCATGGGCGGGGACGACGGCGAGCAGTACCGGCGCGAGCGCGCGCAGCCGTTCCAGGAGGCCGCCGGCGAGCGCCTCGGTGTCGCCGGCGTCGTCCACCACGAAGATGATCTGGTCGAACCCGCGCTGACCGGAGCCGGCGACCACGTTGTAGGCGTACCGCTCCCCCGGCCCATCGGCGGGCTCGTCATGCGAGGGGAACACCAGCCGCGTTCGTATCGCGTAACCGGGGTCGTCCACGGCGAGCACGGGCGAACGCGTGGTCGTCGAGTAGCGGACGTCCACGGACGGCAGCGCGTCGGCAAGCGCCTCCGCGAGACGCAGCGGCGTGTACATCAGCTCCTCGAACCCCAGCACGAGCACCCGCGAGACGTCGCCGAGCCCCGCGGCGAGGACGTCGGCCATCCGGGCGAGGTCCTTCTCCAGCCGCGCCCGATGCTCGGGCCGGAAGCCGTGCCGTCCGCCGTCGGGCAGCCCGGCGGGCCACTCCAGCTCCGCCCGCGCCACCTCGAACGGCGGCCCGTCCGGGACGGCGGAACCGCCGGGCAGGCCCGCCACGAGGGCCTGCCCCGCCTCCAGGACGCCTTCGGGAAGCTCGACCCGCCCCCGGGCCAGCGCGACGGCGTCGATGCGGGCGCCCAGCCGGCCGGCGAGATCGTCCATGCGCGCCCGGTCCTCGGCGCCGCGCAGGTCGACCAGTGCCGCCAGGACGTAATGGCCCCTCGGCCGGACGGCGTGCAGTGCCTCGATGGTGTTCAGCACCGTCCGGCCCGTGGACAGCTCGTCGTCGACCAGCACCACCGGCACGTCCCGGTCGAGCATCGCCGGGTCGGCGGGCAGCAGCAGATGGCTCGTGGCGTGGCTGTGCTCCTCCTCGAACCCGCCGTAGGTCGCGAATCCGGGCACGGGACGCCGCGTCGAGTGCAGGTAGTAGGCGCCGCCCAGCGCGTCCGCCACGGAATGCCCCAGGGCGGTGGCGGTCTCGGCGTAGCCGAGGACGATCGCGTCCACGGGGACCCGGGGCGCGCGCATGAGGTCGCGCAGCGCGGCGGCGGCCCCCGGCGCCCCGTCCAGCGCGTCCGGCAGGAGCGGACCGGGACCGGCCGCCTCCTCGCCCCGCAGGCGCCCGCGCACCAGCTCGCCCAGCAGCAGCCCGGACCCGTAGACGAGCCGGGGATCGGTCGGGACGTGCTTGCCCAGCACGGCCGACACCAGCAGGTGCGCGCGGCGCGGATTGCGGCGCACGGCCAGCCCCACGAGGGACGACAGCCCGGCCCCCACCGGGCGGGAGCCGTCCGCGAGCCGCACCCCGAGGCGCGAGGAGACCCAGGAGGACGTCACCGGCTGCCCGCCGCTTCCAGCAGCTCGACGAACGTGACGCCCTCCGCCGCGACCCCGAACACGCGCGCCCGCAGCATCAGCCGCTGCGCCCACGCGCGGTGCGGTTTCGCCTCGTTCATCTTGTTGGCGTACGAACTGGCCATCGCCCCGCCTCCGGCGACGCCGAGGATGTCGGCGGCGTCGCAGTACTCCTCGTGCGTCACGACCGACAGGGCGTGCACGGCCGCGACATGGCTCGGATGGATCACGGTCTTCCCGAGCAGGCCGTTGGCCTTGTCCAGGTGGACCTCGCGGATCAGCCCGTCCAGGTCCGCGGTGATCAGCCGCTGCCGCAGCGGCGCCGCCTGCTGCGCGTCGAACGGCGACTGGCGCAGCTGCGGCTTGAACATCCGCTCCCCCGCCGAGAAGTACTCCCACACCGGCCCGGTCACCACGTACCCGGTGCCGTCGGCGCGGCCGAGCACGTTCACCACGTCGCAGATGACGCCGGCGACGGGCCGGATGTCGTAGATCGTGAGGTCGGGCGGGCGGCGCAGCCCGTACGCCGCCGACATGTCCGTGGCGCCGAGCCGGACGGCGAGGATCCGCGAGCGGTGCTTGGCCAGCAGCCGCGCGATGTCGTCCAGCATGTCCGCGCGGGTCTCGGCGTACACCGCCTCCGGGCTCTCGATCACCGGCATCGCGAGCAGCCGCTGCCCGGTGCGGGCGGCGGCGTCCGCCAGCGCGTCGAGGAACGCGCCGCCGTCCGCCGGGGTGAACTTCGGCAGCACGAACCCGCTGACCAGCGCGGCGGCGCCGCCGAGCCGGCCGAGCAGGTCGCCGATCTGCCGGGGGTCGCGGATCCGGACGAACAGCAGCGGCACCTCCGCGCCGCGCTCCCGGCAGGCCGCGTCCAGGTCGCGGAGCTGCGCGACCAGGTTCGCCTCGCCGGCCTCGACCTCGTCGTCGCCGATCGCGTCCTCCAGGCACACGACCATGCTCATCACGCCCCGCCGCGCGGACCGCTCGATGTCGGCGGCGAGGCCGGGCCGGGTGGCGGGGCTGTACAGCGTCGCGCCGAGCGCCACCGCCAGCACCGCCGGGTCGCCGTGCCGGTCGAACGGGCGCGGATGCCGGTAGAACAGGTGCTTGCGCCGGGCGGTGTCGATGTGGTCGAAATGCCGCATGGACGGCTGTCAGCCCGTCACAGGTGGGCGGACACGGCCGGCAGCAGGTGCTGGAACGTGCGGCCGGTCGCGGTCGCGCCGATCGCCGTCATCGACCAGCCCTGCCCGTCCCGCGCCACCTTGGCCATGATCTGCGCGTTGTGCTGGCCGGCGCCGCTCAGGTCGTAGCGGGCGATCTCCTCGCCGGTGCCCTCGTCCACCAGCCGGCAGAACGCGTTCGCGATCTGCGAGAAGTCCTGCCCGGTGAAGGAGTTGACCGTGAACACCAGCTGGACGACGTTCGCGGGGACGCCCTGCAGGTCGACGTTGATGACCTCGTCGTCGCCCTCGCCCGCGCCGGTCAGGTTGTCGCCGGTGTGCTGGACGGACCCGTCCTTGCTGCGCAGCTGCCGGAACCACACCTGGTCGGCGAGGTTCCCGGCGGCGTCGAACAGCAGGCAGGACGCGTCCAGGTCGATCGACTGGGCCTTGCCCTTGCCGAACAGGCCCTTCTTGGCGACGGCGTCCCAGCCGAGCCCCATCCGGACCCGGCTGAGGGTGCCGCCGCCTGGTTTGGCGAGCGAGACCTTCTGCCCCTTCTGCAGCGAGATCGACATCGTTCGGCTCCTTCGGTGGATCGATGCTGGTCGCGGGGTGGGGTCGGCCGGGTCAGACGTTGCTGGAGTGCAGCTGCTTGT
Organism: Spirillospora sp. NPDC047418; assembly: GCF_040643275.1. Classification (NCBI taxonomy): domain Bacteria; kingdom Bacillati; phylum Actinomycetota; class Actinomycetes; order Streptosporangiales; family Thermomonosporaceae; genus Spirillospora; species Spirillospora sp. NPDC047418. Next base: position 17,598 of record NZ_JBEYTW010000050.1, on the reverse strand, counting down.
CGCCGCCGGACGGCGAGCCGGAGGCGTCCCCGTCCGCGCCGCGGTTGCGGACGATGGAGCTGACGAACGCCGCGATGATCAGCCCCGCGCCGAGCCCGCCGGTGATCCACTCGGGCACGTGGTGGCCGATGCTGATCAGCATGCAGGTCGCGAGCGCGCCGATCGCCCAGTGCGCGCCGTGCTCCAGGTAGACGTACTCGTGCAGGGTCCCCTTGCGGACGAGGAAGACCGTCAGGGACCGGATGTACATGGCGCCGATGCCGAGGCCCAGCGCGATGACGATCGGGTCGGTGCTGATCGCGAACGCGCCGATGACGCCGTCGAAGCTGAACGAGGCGTCCAGCACCTCCAGGTACAGGAACAGGAAGAACCCGGCCTTGCCGGTGGCCAGCGCCAGCGAGCTCGGCCCGGACTTCGCCGGTGCGGCCGCGCGCTCCTCGCCGTCGCCGTCCTCGTCCTCCTCGTCGTCCCCGCTCGCCTCGGAGAACAGCTCGCCGAGCCCGTTGACCAGGATGTAGGTCACCATGCCGAGCACGCCCGCGATCATGACGTTGCCCGGGTCCTCGGCGGTCAGCCACGCCACCAGCGCCAGCGAGCCGCCCGCGACGACCACCGCGAGCTGGTCGAGCTTGCCGATGCGGGCCAGCGGCCGCTCCAGCCACGGCAGCCACTTCTCCGCGCGCTCCTCGAACACGAAGTTCAGGAACAGCATCATCAGGAACATGCCGCCGAACGCCGCGATCATCGGGTAGGCGCCGTTCATCAGCTCGTGGTAGCGGTGCTGGTCGTTGAGCGCGAGGTCGAACGCCTCGACCGGCCCCAGCTTCGCGGTGATGCCCACGATCAGCAGCGGGAAGACCAGCCGCATGCCGAACACCGCGATCGCGATGCCGACGGTGAGGAAGATCTTCTGCCAGAAGGGGCTCATCCGGTCGAGCACCTTGGCGTTGACCACGGCGTTGTCGAACGACAGCGAGATCTCGAGGATCGCCAGCACGGCGACCAGGGCCAGCCCGGTCGGCCCGTCGTAGAAGAAGGCGGCCAGCAGCCCGAGGGCCGTGATGCCGAAGGACCAACCGAAGGTGCGAAGAATCATGCGCGTATCTCTGCTAGTGAGGACGGCCGGGCGTGGCGGCCGCGTGCGGGGTGCGCCGGCCGTCAGCCGACGTTGACGCCGAAGTCCGTGGCGATACCCGCCAGACCCGAGGCGTACCCCTGTCCGACGGCCCTGAACTTCCACTCGCCGTTGTGGCGGTACAGCTCGCCGAAGACCATCGCCGTCTCGGTGGAGGCGTCCTCGGTGAGGTCGAAGCGGGCGAGCTCGTTGCCGTCGGTCCGGTTGACGATCCGGATGAAGGCGTTGCGGACCTGCCCGAAACTCTGGTTCCGGTTGTCGGCGTCGTAGATCGACACCGGGAACACGATGCGGTCGCACTCGACCGGCACCGCGTTGAGGTCGACGTTGATCGACTCGTCGTCGCCCTCGCCCTCACCGGTGAGGTTGTCGCCGGTGTGCTCGACCGAGCCGTCCGGGCTCTTCAGGTTGTTGAAGAACACGAAGTGGTGGTCGGACATGACCTTGCCGGTGCCGCCGAGCATCAGCGCGGACGCGTCCAGGTCGAAGTCGGCGCCGGTGGTGGCGCGGACGTCCCAGCCGAGGCCGACGGTCACCGCGGTGAGGTTGGGGGCGGCCTTGGTCAGCGAGACGTTGCCGCCCTTGGCGAGTGAGACTCCCATGTTCGGGCCGTTCCCTTCCTGGTGTTCCTGTTCGGTTGCGCGGCACGGGGGGCCGCGGGATCGGGCGTTCCGGCCGGTCGCCCGGCCGGACGCCCGATCAGAGGTTGACGCCGAAGTCCGCCGCGATGCCGGCCAGCCCGGAGGCGTAGCCCTGGCCGACCGCGCGGAACTTCCACTCGGTCCCGTTGCGGTACAGCTCGCCGAAGACCATCGCGGTCTCCATCGAGGCGTCCTCGGACAGGTCGTAGCGGGCCATCTCGACGCCGTCGGCCTGGTTCATCACCCGGATGTAGGCGTTGCGGACCTGCCCGAAGTTCTGCCCGCGGCTGTCGCCGTCGTAGATCGACACGGCGAACGCCACCCGCTCGGCCCCGGCCGGCATCGCACCGAAGTTCACCTTGAGCTGCTCGTCGTCGCCCTCGCCCGCGCCGGTGGTGTTGTCGCCGCTGTGCTCGACCGCGCCGTCGGGGGTGCGCAGGTTGTTGAAGAAGACGAAGTGCTGGTCGGTGATGATCTTGCCGGAGCCGTCCAGCACCATGGCCGAGGCGTCGAGGTCGAAGTCCGTGCCGGTCGTGGTGCGCAGGTCCCAGCCGAGACCGACGATCACCGCGGTGAGTCCGGGTGCCTGCTTGGTGAGCGAGACATTGCCGCCCTTGCTCAGGCTGACGGGCACGATGGGCCTCCAAGATCGCATGCTGTGGCGGACGCCGACCCGGCGCCCAGCATTATCGACGTAGCAGCGATGCTATCCGTTCCATGCGTTGTGAACCTGTGACGGCATTCCACGTCACACCGGGCGGTCGCGCGCACCCGGGGCGCGAAACACCGGCCGTCTGGGCCAGACTGGGCAGGGACGAGAGGAGGCCGCGTTGCGGGGACCGGGCGACCAGCGCCGCCGGGGCGGCCGGGGTGCGCAGGCGGCTGCCGCGGCGACCGAGGCCAGGGAGGCGGCCGCGACCGCCTTCTACGACATGGACCAGGCGCAGAAGTACATCGACGGGCGCGTCACCGTCTTCGAGGACCTGGACGCGGCCGCCGCCGCGCCCGTCCGGCGGGAGTTCGGCCTGCTGTCGGAGTCGGCCGACGCCGCGTCGGTCGCCTACATCTCCGTCCTGGACGCGCACGACCTCGATGACCGGGACCGGTCACCGGCCGAGTACGACGCGGCCCGCCGCGCGTTCGTCGCGTCCGCCGAGCGGCTGGGGCAGGTCACCGGGAACCTGAACGGGTTCGCCGAGCGGCTCGCCCCCAAGATGGCCCGGCTGGAGGCGGCCCTCGACCAGCTCCCGCCCCGGCTGACCGCCGCCCGGGACGCCGTGGCCGCCGCCGGCGCCGCGCTCGCCGCCGCGAAGGACGCGGGGATGGACGCCTCCGAGCCGGAGGCCGAGCTCGCCCGCGCCAGGGAGATCCTCGCGCGACTCGGCTCCAAGGGGCTCGGCGGCGTCGGGCTGGACGGCGCGATCCGCCGGGCCGAGGAGGCCCGCGAGATCGCCGGGCGGGCCCGGGAGGCCGCCGCGGAGCTGCCGCAGCTCGCGCAGAAGGTGCGCAACTCGCTCGCCTCCGTCCGGACCCGGTCGGACGCCGTCGCGAACCGGGCCGGGCCCGTCCGGGAGGCGATGCGGGTGCTGCTGCGCGGCTACTCACAGGCCTGCTGGCAGGATCTCAGGGGCGCGCCCGAGGCCATCGAGGGGGCCGTCACGCGGGCCCGGGAGCGGCTGAACGAGGCGTCCGCGCACGTCTCGCGCACCGAGTGGAAGGAGGCGCAGCGGGCGCTCACCGCCGCGCGCACCGAGCTGAACGCCGCGGACCGCCGGGCCGGCCAGGTCACTGGCCGGGTGGAGGAGCTGAAGGAGGTCGCCGCGGACCCGGCGAAGCCCGCGGAGAAGGCCCAGTTCGCCGTCCGCGACGCGCAGCGGCTGGCCATGGCCCAGCCGGGCGGTGCCCCGCCGCAGCACGCCCGGGTGCTCGACGGGCTCGTCGAGCGGCTGGAGAACGCGCCGAAGCGGCTCACCGGCGTCCACCCCGACTACTGGGCCTACCTCCAGGAGCTTGAGGCGATCAAGACCGCCGCCGGCGACGTGGTGAGCCGCATCCGCGCCGAACGCGCCGGGCCGGGGTAGCCGCTAGGCGAACCGCTAGGCGAACAGGGTGTCGCCCCAGTGGCCGCCTTCGCGGACGCCCGGCGGGCACGCGTAGACGCCGGACCCGACGTGCTGGATGTACTCGTTCAGCGCGTCGGTGGCCAGCGACTGCTGGACCGGGATGAAGCCCTTGCGCGGGTCGCTCTGGAACGCGATGAAGAACAGCCCCGCCTCCAGCCGGCCGAGGCCGTCGGACCCGTCGGTGAACGAGTAGCCGCGCCGCAGGATCCGCGCCCCGTGGTTGGAGTCGGGATGGGCGAGCCGGACGTGCGCGTCCGGCTTCATCCGCGCGAGGACGGGCCTGTCGCGCTCCTTCTCCGCCCCGACCGGCGCGCCCTCGCCCTTGCTGCGGCCGAAGATGTCCTCCTGCTCGCGCAGCGACGTCCGGTCCCAGGTCTCGATGTGCATCCGGATGCGGCGGGCGACGAGGTAGGAGCCGCCCGCCATCCAGCCGTCGCTTTCGCCCGCCCACACGTGCTCGTCCAGCAGCGCCCGGTCGCCCGACCCGATGTTGTCGGTGCCGTCCTTGAACCCGAACAGGTTGCGCGGGGTCTGCGCGTCCGGCGTCGTCGAGGACGTCTTGCCGAACCCGAGCTGCGACCAGCGGACCGAGACCGTGCCGAACCCGATCCGCGCCAGGTTCCGGATGGCGTGCACGGCGACCTGCGGGTCGTCCGCGCACGCCTGCACGGCGATGTCGCCGCCGCTGCGGTCGGGGTCGAGGTTGTCGCCGGGGAAGTGCGGCAGGTCGACGAGTGCGGCGGGGCGGCGGGCCCTGAGGCCGAACCGGTCCTTGCCGTCCTTCTCGAACAGCGTCGGCCCGAACCCGATGGTCAGCGTGAGCCGGGACGGCGGCAGGCCGAGCGCCTCCCCGGTGTCGTCGGGCGGCGCCACCGGCGACCCGGCGACCGCGCCGTCGCCGACGGGCCGGCCGGCGGTCATCGCGGCGGCCGCGTCCGTCCACTCCTTGAGCATCCGGACGAGCCGGTCGCGGTCGTCGGTCGTGACGTCGAACGCCGCGAAGTGCAGCCGGTCCTGGACGGGCGTCGCGATGCCCGCCTGGTGCGCTCCGCGGAACGGGACGGCGTCGCCGGCGCCGGTGTCCTCGTCGGCGAACGCCATCCGGTCGATGCCCGCGCCGGCGGCGGCGCCGGCGACCAGGCTCGCGCCGGAGAAGGTCAGCATCCTGCGCCGGGACATCCCCGGCCGCGCCTCGGTCATCCCGCCGCCATCCCTTCGGTCGTGTCGCCCGCGCTACTCGGCGACGACTTCGGCGAGCTTGGACAGCGGCTCGCCCAGCGCGTTCACCGCGTCGGCCAGGTCCTTGCGGTCGTCCTTGCCGACCTTGTCATAGGAGACGTAGCCGTCGCCCTTCTCGTGCTTCTTCAGCAGCGCCCCGACCTTGGCGAAGCCCGCGTCGAGGTCGCTGGCGAGCTGGGCGTCCCGCTCCTGGACGACCGGCTTGAGCAGCTCGTAGATCTTCTCGGCGCCGTCGACGTTGGCCTTGAAGTCGACGAGGTCGGTGTGGCTGAACGCCTCCTCCTCGCCGGTGACCTTGCCGGTGGCGACCTCGTCGAGCAGCTCCTTCGCGCCGCCCGCCATGTCGTTCACCGGGTCGAGGGTGAGGCCGGGCAGCCGCGACTTCAGCGTCTCCAGGTCCTCCAGCAGCCGCTCGCCGTACTTCTCCTTGCCCTTGACCGAGCCGTCCTCCCAGAGGGCCTTCTCCAGCAGGTGCCAGCCGGACCAGTCCTTCTTCTCCTCCGGCTTCAGGTCGGCCTCGCGGGCGTCGACCTTCGGGTCGATGTCGCCGAACTTCTCCGCGACCGGCTCGATCGTCTCCCAGCCGACGCGGGACGGCGCGTACAGCTCCTTGGCCTTCGGCACGTCGCCGGCCTTCACCGCGTCGACGAACTCCCGCGTCTTGGCGATGGTGTCGTCGAGCTTCACGATGACGAACGCCTTGTAGTCGGCGGCGGCCTTGGTCAGCCGCGCGTCGTCGCCGCCCGCGGCCTCGCCGGTGACCGTCACGTTCTGGGTCGGGCCCTTGCCGGTCTGCCCGGCGCTGCACAGCAGCGTGAACTGCCCGGCGGGCAGGTTCACCACGAAGTCGACGCTGGTGCCGGGGCCGATGTTCTCCCGCTCGGCGAGGATCTTGCCGTCCGCCTTGAGGACCTCGAACTCGTTGACCTTCGATCCCTTGTTGCTGACCTTGAAGGTGATCTTGCCCGCGGTGAGGTCGGTCTTGGCCACCTCGCAGGAGTCGTCGGTCGCCGTCACCGGGATGGCCCCCGCAGCGTCCGCATCGCCGTCACCGCCGCAGGCCGAGAGCAGGGACATCGACACGGCGGCGGCACCGGCCAGAGCGAGGGCGGACACAGGACGCATGGGGGTCTCCAGGGGCGAGCAAATAGTTAGGCTTACCTAAATTAGCGAAGCCTGTCCTCAGCCCGTCAAGTGCCCCCCGCGACAGTGAGCCATCGCACGCCCGCGGGGCCGGTCAGCGGGGCCGGTCGCGCAGGCCCATCGTGAGGTTGCGCGCCGCCATCGGCGGGCCGCCCGGCTGCGGGTCCCCGTAGGGCGGCAGGTGGCCCTGCTGCGGCGGCCGCTGCTGCTGGTACTGCGGCGGCTGCTGCTGCCCCGCCGGCTCCGCCCAGACCGCCGTCCCGTACGCGCAGACCTCGAAGCCGCCGCCCACGTGGGCGGTGTCGAAGCGCATGCCGACGACCGTGTTCGCGCCCTTGCGGCGCGCCTCCTCGCCGAGCCGGTCGAGCGCCTCCCGGCGCGCGGCGGCGAGGCTGACGGCCGGCCGCTCCCCCGTCACCCGGAACGTCGAGCTGCTCCCGCCCTGCGCGGGCTGGCCGGGCTGCGCGGGCGCGCCCTGCTCGGCCTGGAGGGACGTCCCGAAGACCTCCCCGAGCACGCTCCTGATCTCGTACCCCGGCACGCCGTCAGTCGTCACGATCAGCATGCTCACCACGGTAGATGACCGCCCGCACGAAAAGCGACGAATCACCGCGAGTCGCCCGGACGGCGCCGCCGGAGGACGACCGTCCCCCCGGCCGCGCGGCCGGGGGGACGGTCGGTCGTTCCGGATCCGCCGCCCGTCACTCCAGGTATTCGCGGAGCATCTGGGCGCGGGACGGGTGGCGCAGCTTCGCCAGCGTCTTGGACTCGATCTGGCGGATCCGCTCCCGCGTCACGCCGAACTCGCGGCCGACCTCCTCCAGGGTGCGGGGGTGGCCGTCGGCCAGGCCGAAGCGCAGCTGGATGATGCGCTGCTCCCGGTCCGACAGGGTGCCGAGGATGTCCTCCAGCTGGTCCTGGAGCAGGATGAACGCCGCGGCCTCGATCGGCACGACGGCGTCCGCGTCCTCGATGAAGTCGCCGAGGTCGGAGTCCTCCTCGCCGATCGGCGACTGCAGCGAGACCGGCTCCTGGGCGATCCGCTGGATCTCCACGACCCGGACGGGCGACAGCCCCATCTCCAGGCCGATCTCCTCGGGCGTCGGCTCCCGGCCGAGGTCCTGGTGCATCTGCCGCTGCACCCGGACCAGCTTGTTGATCGTCTCCACCATGTGGACCGGGATCCGGATCGTCCGGGCCTGGTCGGCGATCGCCCGGGTGATCGCCTGCCGGATCCACCAGGTGGCGTAGGTCGAGAACTTGAACCCCTTGGTGTAGTCGAATTTCTCGACCGCACGGATGAGCCCGAGATTTCCCTCCTGGATCAGGTCGAGGAACAGCATTCCCCGGCCGACGTAGCGTTTGGCGATCGAGACCACGAGCCGCAGGTTGGCCTCGATCAGGCGTTGCTTCGCCCGCATGCCTTCGCGGGAGAGCAGTTCGAGGTCGAGCAGCTCGCCGCGGGCGAGGACGGCGGTGCGCGCCATCTTCTCCTCGGCGAACAGTCCCGCCTCGATCGATTTCGCGAGTTCTACTTCATCTTCTGCCGTGAGAAGCGGTACGCGACCGATCTCTCTCAGATAGATCCGGACCAGGTCGCTCGTCGGCGCCCGCTTGCCGAGGTCTCCCTCGTCCGCTCGCGTGACGTCCTCGGTCTCCTGCTGAGACTCGAGGACCTCCACCCCCTGCTCCGCGAGCATCCGGACGACCCGTTCCATGGAGTCGTCCGGCAAGTCCGAGCGATCGAGTGCGGCAGCGACGTCCTCGACGGTCACACCGCCGCGTTCTCTGCCACGTGCGACAAGGTCCGCCACCTGATCAACCGATGGCGCCTCGCTTGGCAGCACCGAAGGGCCCACGTGGACAGTCTGCGACAAAGGGGGCCTAGATCACAGGACCCATTTTGCGCTCACTTGCCTTACTGTGATCCGAGCCCTCGCTCGCGCAACACCCGTCTCTGCTGCTCAAGCGCGACAAGATCGCCGAAGAGCTTGTGGTACTCCTCCTGCGCCTCGACCGGATTCAGCCGCCCGAGTTTAGATTTCGCATCCGCGATCATGCGGGTGAGCTGGCGCTCCTGTATCCGGGCGAGCAGTTCCATGGCATAACGGTCATCCGATTCATGGGACGACCGCACCGGTTCCACGCCGAACTTCGTGATCAGGTCTCTGACCTGGTCGTTGGGGGCGCCCTCCAGCAGCAGCGCCACCCACTCGGCCGCGTTGCCGGCCGCCGTCACGCCGCCCGCGGCCGCGAGCACCGCCCGCACCGCCGCGTGCGGCGGCGCGATGAACGCCTCGGCGGGGACCTCGTCGAACACCGGCCCGAGCAGCGCCGGCCGCTGCACGGCCAGTTTCAGCAGCTCGCGCTCGCGCTGCACCTCCGGATCGGACGGGTCGAACGCCGGCCGCCGCGGCGGCCGCGCCTCGCCGGGCCCGTCGCCGGGCCGCCCGTTCCCGGGCCCGCCGTCGCCGGGGTGCCCGTCCCGGCGGCCGTTCCCGGCCGGGCCGCGCCCGTGGCCGGCCCGCTCGCGGGCGTGCCGGCGGTTCGCCAGCTCGCGGACGCGGCGCAGCACGAACTGCTCGTCCATGATGCCGAGCCAGCGGTCCAGGTTGACGGCGTACATGTGCCGGCGGGACCGGTCCTTGATGGCGGCGACGACCGGCGCGGCCGCGTCCAGCGCGGCGAGCCGCCCCTCGACCGTGTCGAGGTCGTGCTGCTCGATCGCGCTGCGCACCGCGAACTCGAATAGCGGCAGCCGGGCCGCGACCAGGTCGCGCACCGCCGCGTCGCCGTTGCGGATCCGCAGGTCGCAGGGGTCGAGCCCGTCCGGCTGGACGGCGACGAACGTCTGCGAGACGAACTTCTGCTCGTCGTCGAACGCGCGCAGCGCCGCCTTGCGCCCGGCGGCGTCGCCGTCGAAGGTGAAGATCACCTCGCCGCGGAACTCGTCCTGGTCCATCAGCAGCCGGCGCAGCACCTTGATGTGGTCGTCGCCGAACGCCGTGCCGCAGGTGGCGATCGCCGTCGGGACGCCCGCCAGGTGGCAGGCCATCACGTCGGTGTAGCCCTCCACCACCACGGCCTGCCGGCGCCGCGCGATCTCCTTCTTCGCCAGGTCGGCGCCGTACAGCACCGAGCCCTTGTGGAAGAGCGGCGACTCGGGGGTGTTCAGGTACTTGGGGCCGTCGTCGTCCTCGTAGAGGCGGCGCGCGCCGAACCCGATGACGTCGCCGGACAGGTCGCGGATCGGCCACATCAGCCGGCCGCGGAACCGGTCCATCGGGCCGCGGCGGCCCTCCTTGGCGAGGCCGCCGGCGACGATGTCGCGGTCGGCGAACCCGCGCCCGCGCAGGTGCCGGACGAGGCCCTCCCACTCGCGGGGCGCGAACCCCACGCCGAAGCGGGCGGCGTCGGCGGCCTCGAAGCCGCGCTCGGACAGGAACGTGCGGCCGATCGCCCCCTCGGGGGACTCCAGGTTGCCGGTGTAGTACTCGGCGGCGGCCTTGTGCGCCTCGATCAGCCGGGCGCGCTGGCCGCCGTCCTGCCGGGGGCCGCGCCCGCCGCCGTCCTCGTAGCGCAGCTGGAGGCCGGCCTGGGCGGCGAGCCGCTCCACCGCCTCGGAGAACGACAAGTGCTCGATCTCCTGGACGAACTTGATGACGTCGCCGCCAGCCTCGCAGCCGAAGCAGAAGTACAGCCCGCGCGATGGCGTCACGTTGAACGACGGCGACTTCTCGTCGTGGAACGGGCACAGGCCCTTCAGGTTGCCCCCGCCCGCGCTGCGGAGCTGCAGGTACTCGCCGATCACGGCGTCGATGGACGCCCGCTCGCGGACGAGCGCGATGTCCTCATTGCGAATCCTGCCTGCCACGACGAAGGAGTCTACGGCGGGGGCGCGACATCCCGCGCTTCCGCACCCGAACCCGCTCCCGGAGCGGGACCGGACCGGCTCCGGAGGCGCCCTCCGGATGGCCGGGGAGCCGCTCGTCCCGGCGGGAACGCCGTGGTCGATGGCCGGACTCGGCCGGATCCGCACCCCGTAACCACGGATTTACTCTGGACAACACGGACCGTCGCGCGGTGTGATGACTGACCGAGATTTTGCTCACACCCAGGCGGACGCGATGACGGATGTTGTGCTCGACGGCGTCGACAAGGTGTATCCGGGCGGGTTTGTCGCCGTCCGGAAGGTCCGCCTGCGCATCAACGACGGCGAGCTGTTCGTCCTGCTCGGGCCGTCCGGCTGCGGCAAGTCCACCATCCTGCGCATGATCGCCGGACTGGAGGAGATCACCTCGGGCGACCTGTGGCTGAACGGGAGCGTCGCCAACGACCTGCCGCCCCGCGACCGGAACGTCGCCATGGTGTTCCAGGAGGGCGCGCTCTACCCGCACCGCACGGTCAAGGGCAACATGATGTTCCCCCTGGAGGTGTCCGGCGACGACCGGGCCGAGGCCGGCGCGAAGGTCGTCGAGCTGGCCCGCGCGCTCGGCCTGAACACGATGATCGACCGGCTGCCGCGCACGCTGTCGGGCGGCCAGCGGCAGCGCGCCGCGATCGGCCGGGCGCTGATCCGGGAGCCGTCGCTGTTCCTGATGGACGAGCCGCTGTCCAGCCTGGACGCGGGGCTGCGCACCGAGCTGCGGGTCGAGATCGCCGCGCTGGTCCGCTCCACCGGCACCACCACCGTGTACGTCACGCACGACCAGGTCGAGGCCATGACGATGGCCGACCGGATGGCGGTGCTGCGGGACGGCGTCCTGGAGGACGTCGGCACCCCCGAGCAGATCTACGAGGACCCGGCGACCGTGTTCGTGGCCGCGTTCCTCAGCTCCCCTCCGATCAACCTGATGCAGGCCACCCTGTGGGCGATCGAGGGCGAGGGGCTGCTGCTCGACTTCGGGCCGCAGCGGCTCCTGGTCCCCTGGGACGATCCCCGGGCGTCCGCGCTGATCAGCCACCACGGCCGGCCGGTGATCGTCGGGATCCGGCCGGACACCCTCGTGCCGATCGCGCCGGGCGCGCCGGCGCCGCACGGGTCCGTGCTGTCCGGGCAGGTCCGGGCGCTGGAGTTCCACGGGCACGAGTGGCTCGCCTACGCCGAGGCCGGCATCCCGACGGTCGACGCGGCCGAGGTGGGCCGCCCGCCGCAGGCCCCGTCCGCCACGGCCGAGCGCCCCGGATGGCGCGACCGCATGCGGGAGATGATCGGCAGGCCGCCCCCCGACGAGCCCGCCCCCGAGGAGCACTCCGGCCACCACCGCCGCTCCGACCTGGTGTTCCGCATCGCACCCGGCGACCGCCCGAACCGCGGCGACCACGTGGCGCTGACCGTGGACCTCGGCCGCGTCCTGTTCTTCGGCGACGACGGCCGGCGCATCACCCCCGTCCAGCGCTGATCACGCGACGACCCCGCGCAGCCCGCGCAGCCCCGCCTCGATCCGCGGCAGCGGCACGGCCCCGTGGCCGAAGACGAGCCCGGGGACGGCCGGCCCGGTGACCGCGAACTCCGACAGCGCGAACAGCCCGATGCCCGCATCGAGCGCCCGCGGCGACCGCCGCCTGCGCTGGCAGCCCGGCGTGCCAGGGCGAGACGTAGCGCGCCATCCGGAACGCGCGGTGCAGCGACGGCGGCGCCGCCAGGAACCCGAGCCGCAGCACCGGCCGCATGATCTTGGAGAAGGTGCCGGTGTACAGCACGCGGCCGTCCTCGTCGAGGCTCTGCAGCGGCTCGATCGGCCGCCCCCGTACCCCGGCCATGATCGCGGCGCGCAGCCGCGCGTAGATCTGCCCGGCGAGGCGGAGACGTGGGCGCGGGCCGAGCGGGTGCTCGGTCAGGCGGGCGCGGGAGCGGCCTCGCAGACCGCCTCCCGGTAGAGGTCGATCTTCCACTTGATGTGCTGCTGCTGGGCGCGCAGGCCGGCGATCTGCTCCTCGACCCGGCGGTCGTGCTCGCGCAGCAGCTCGAACCGCTCCTGGAAGGTCTCGGTGCCGCCGCGGGCCAGTTCGGAGAAGCGCAGCATCTCCGCGATCGGCATCCCGGTGACGCGCAGGCACCGCAGCATGCCGAGCCAGGCGAGGTCGTCGTCGGTGAACACGCGCCTGCCGGACGCGTTGCGGGCGATGCCCGACAGCAGCCCGATCTTCTCGTAGTAACGCAGCGTGTCGATGCTGAAACCGCTCTTCTCGGCGGTCTCGCCCGGGGAGTAGGAGCTCACGCCGTCCAGGATCGCACCTGGAGCGCACTCCAGGTCAACGTCCGCCCGGCGGGGCGGCTTGACCTGGAGTGCGCTCCAGATCGCAGAGTGGAGGGGAAGGCGGACGACGAACAAGCGGAGGGACTGCCATGCGCATCGGACTTCAGGTTCCGAGCTTCACCTTTCCCGGCGGGCCGGAGCAGATCGCCCCGACGTTCGGCCGGATGGCCCGCGACGCCGACCAGGGCGGACTGCACTCGCTCTGGGTGATGGACCACTTCTTCCAGATCCGCGGGGTGGGCCCGTCGGAGGAGCCGATGCTGGAGGGGTACACGGCGCTCGCCTACGCTGCGGCGCTGACGGAGCGGATCACCCTCGGCACGATGGTCACCGGCGTGACCTACCGGCACCCCGGCATCCTGGTCAAGACCGTGACCACGCTGGACGTCCTGTCCGGCGGGCGCGCGTGGCTCGGCATCGGCGCGGCGTGGAACGACGAGGAGTCGCGCGGCCTCGGCGTCCGGTTCCCGCCGACCGCCGAGCGGTTCGAGCGGCTGGAGGAGACGCTGCGGATCGCCCACCGGATGTGGGAGGGCGACGAGTCGGCGTTCGAGGGCGAGCACTACGCGCTGGAGCGGCCGCTGAACTCGCCGCCCGCGCTGCGCCGCCCGCATCCGCCGGTGCTGATCGGCGGGGGCGGGGAGAAGAAGACGCTCCGGTTCGTCGCCAGGTACGCCGACGCGTGCAACCTCTTCGACGGCGACGAGCTGCCGCACAAGCTGGACGTCCTGCGGGAGCACTGCGAGCGCGAGGGACGCGACTACGGCGAGATCGAGAAGACGTCCCTCAGCCTCGTCACCGGCACGCCGTCCGTGGACGAGGTCGTCGACAGGGTCGGGCGGCTCGCCGAGCGCGGCATCGACCACGCGATCTTCTCCCAGGGCACCGGGCAGGACCTCGCCGGAGTCCTGTCCGAGGCCCTGGCCCAGACCGGAGAGCTCGTCCCGGCGGGGCGCTGAGCCCCGCTCACGCGGCCGCGGGGGTGAACACCCACTTCTTGTAGGACCAGTAGCGGAAGGCCGAGCCGAGGCCGACGCCGGCGAGCAGGCCGAGGTTGTAGGCGATCCCGCCGTGCAGGCCGAGGGTGTAGTAGGTGAAGCCGGTGCACAGCACCTGGATGAGCAGCCCGACGCCGTTCAGCGCGAAGAAGATCGCGACCTCCCGGCCGGAGCCGTCGCTGTCCCGGTGCCGGAACGTCCAGTGCCGGTTGAGCAGGTAGGAGGTCAGCGTCGACACGATGGTCGGGACGACCACGCTGGTGACCGGGCTGCCGCCGAGCCACGCGCGCATCAGGTTGGCGCCGAAGATCATGATGAGCGTGCCGACGCACCCCACCAAGCCGAAGCTCAGCAGTTCGCGGAGGAAGGTCCGGTACGCCGGGGCGGAGGAGACCGATTCGACCGGTCTCGACCGCTGCACAGTACTCACTCGCCCAGACCTTACCTGAGTAGGACATATGCGAAAGTCGCTATCCCCCTAAAAGATCAGTTATGCCGCGTGTCGGCCAGCGGCACCTTCGGGTCGGCGAGGCGGGCGGCGTCCACGGGGCGGCCGGAGCGGATCAGCGCCTGGACGTCCCCCGTGACGTCCCACACGTTCACGTTCATCCCCGCGACGACCCGGCCGCCCGACAGCCAGAACGCGATGAACTCCCGGGATTCGCGGTCTCCCCGGTACACGACCTCGTCGTACTCCCCCGGCGAAGCGACGCCCGACATCTCCATGCCGAGGTCGTACTGGTCGCTGAAGAAGTACGGGATCCGGTCGTAGACGACCTCCTGGCCGAGCATGGCGCGGGCGGCGGCGGGCCCGCCGTGCAGCGCGTTCGCCCAGTGCTCCACGCGGATCCGGCGTCCGAGCAGCGGGTTGTAGGCGTTGGCGACGTCGCCCGCGGCGAAGATGTCGGGGTCGGACGTGCGCAGCGACTGGTCGACGAGGACGCCGTCGGACACCTCCAGCCCGGCCTCCTGCGCGAGCGCGGTGTTGGGCCGCACCCCGATCCCGACGATCACGACGTCCGCGGGGACCTCGGCGCCGCCGGAGGTGACGACCGCCGACACCTGCCCGGCGCCCCAGAACCCGGCCACGCCGTCGTCCATCCGCAGGATGACGCCGTGCTCGCGGTGCAGGCCGGCGAACATGCCGCCGAGTTCGGGCCCCACGGCGGCGTGCAGCGGCGTCGGCTCCGGGTCGATGAGCGTGACCTCGTTGCCGTGGGAGCGGGCGGCGGCGGCCGTCTCCAGCCCGATCCAGCCCGCGCCCGCGATCACCACGCGCCGCCCGCCGTGCGCGAGCGCCTGCTTCAGCGCCGCCGCGTCGGCCATCGTGCGCAGGTAGTGGATGCCCTGCAGCTTGGAGCCGGGCACCTCCAGATGGCGCGGCGACGCACCGGTCGCCAGCAGCAGCCTGTCGTAGGCGACCGGTTCCTTGGTGGACAGGCGCACCTGGTGCGCCTCCCGGTCGATCGCGGCGACGGACATGCCGAGCCGCAGCTCCACGTTGTGCCCGTCGTACCAGTCGGGCTCCTGGACGTGCGCCTTCTCGCGGGGCTCCCGGCCCAGCAGGAAGCCCTTGGACAGCGGCGGACGCTCGTACGGCCGCTCGATCTCGTCGCCCACCAGCAGGATCCTGCCCGTGAAACCCTCCTCGCGGAGCGTCTCCGCCGCCTTGGCTCCGGCCAGGCTCGCGCCGGCGATGACGAACGTCTCCTCGGGCATGGCGACCTCCTGTAGTTGACTTGTAGCTATCCCTACAGGCGCCCCTGGGACGAGACAAGAGCCGTCAGCGGGCGCGTCCGCACGTATTTCCACGCCGCGCCGGCCGGGAGGCAGGCGCCGATCAGTGCGGACGGCCGCCGAGCATCCGGTGCCGGGCCATCGCGGAGAGATCGGTCAGCGAGGCGATCTGGTCGACGACGGCGCGCAGCCGGGCCGCGTCGTCGGCGGCGCGGGTGAACGCCTCCCGGAACCCGGGGTCGAGCGTGCCGGGAGCGCCGGCGAGCATCAGCTCGGCCAGCTCGGTGATCAGCGTCCGCTGGCGGGCCCTGATCTCCTCGTGGCTGATCCACACGTAGTGCGCCGTGATGCCCTTGAGCAGCGCGTTCTCCATCCGCGGCACGCGCGGGACGATCAGCTCCGCCGCGTACCGGGTCAGCGGCCGGTCGCCGTAGGCGTCCCTGGTCGCGGCCTCGGCGGCGAGGCAGAACCGCCCGATCAGCGTGCTGGTCAGGTTCTTCAGCGCGGCCAGGCTGCGCGGCGTGCCGTCGTAGCGGTCCGGCCAGCACGGCTCGGCGAGCAGCGCGGCGAAGCGCTCCTCGAGCTCGCCGAGGTCGGCGCCCGGGCAGTACAGCTTCGCCGCGGTGGCGGCGACGAGCCGGCGCTCGGCCGGGTCGGCGAGCCGGGCGAAGTCGATGTGCCCGGCGACCAGCGCGTCCTCCAGGTCGTGGACGGAGTAGGCGACGTCGTCGCTCCAGTCCATGACCTGCGCCTCGAAGCACGTCCGGCCCTCGGGCGCGTCCTCGCGGACCCAGGCGGCGACGTCCATGTCGTCCTCGTAGACGCCGAACTTCCCGTTCACCGCCTCGGCCTGCGACCACGGGTACTTCATCGCGGCGTCCAGCGCCGCGCGGGTCAGGTTGAGGCCGACGCTGCGGCCGTGCAGGGGCGGGCCGTCCGGCGCGAACGACTTCGGCTCCAGCCGGGTCAGGACGCGCAGGCTCTGCGCGTTGCCCTCGAAGCCGCCGCAGTCGCGGGCGACGATGTCCAGCGCGTACTCGCCGTTGTGGCCGAACGGCGGGTGCCCGATGTCGTGCGACAGGCACGCCGCCTCGACCAGGTCAGGGTCGCAGCCGAGGGCCTTGCCCAGCTCCCGGCCGACCTGCGCGCATTCCAGCGAGTGGGTCAGCCGGGTGCGCAGGCTCTGCACGGTGTCGGCCGCGGCGTCCGCGCCGGGCGAGGCGACCTGGGTCTTGGCGGCGAGCCGCCGCAGGGCCGCGCTGTGCAGGACGCGGGCGCGGTCGCGTTCGAACGCCGTCCGGTCGCGGCGCTTGGCCGGTTCGGGCGCCCACCGCCGGCGGTCGCGTGCGGTGTAGCCCTCGATGATGTTGCTCGTCATGGCCCTATCCAGGGTAGGCGGGCGGGGCCGGGGTCGGGGCCCGCCGGTTCAGCGGCTCGGCGGGACGGAGGACGACGGCGCGGGAGTCCCGGAGGGGTCGATGCGGATGCGCTTGATGGTCTCGTCCGGCACCTGGACGCTCTTGCCCAGCAGCACGTACGACAGGTAGCCGCCGGTCTCCCGGACGATGTAGTTGAACTGGGTGTCGCGGGTCTGCACGCTCGGACCGCTGCGGGTCGGCGAGGCGGCGGCCTCGATGCCCTGGTCGGCGGCCATCTTCTTCGACCGGAGCCCGTGCCACGGGTCGGTGACGATCACCGCGGAGTCCCAGTGGTGCCGGTCGAACTCGGCGCCGGCCGCCTTCAGGCTCTCCAGCGTGTCCCGCCCGACGGGCACCGCGAAGACCTTGGACGCGGGGACCCCGCCCTCCTTGATCAGCCAGGCGCGGCCGGCGCCGGCCTCGGTGTAGTCGTCGCCGGGCGCCTTGCCGCCGACCGTCACGATGGCGGGCGCGACGCCGTCGCGGTAGAGGTCGAGGGCGTGCTGCAGCCGCCACTTCAGCGTCGGGGACGGCACCCCGTTGTACTGCGCGGCGCCCAGCACGATGATCGCGTCGGAGCGGGGCCGCTCGTCCTGCCGGGCCTGGTACCAGATCCGCGCGCCGACGGTCAGCGGGGTCAGCACGACGATCGCCAGCAGGCCGAGGAAGACGCTCATCGGAATCGTGAACCACGGCGACCGCCGGCGCCTGCGCGGGCGGCCGCCGCCGTCCTCGCGGTCCTCGGCGGCGGGCTCTTCGGGCTGGTTCTCCGGCAATTCCACTTCCAACGTCATCGCATCGGACACACTATTGAGATGGTCCGGCTCGCGTCCGAAGTTCACACATACCGCGTGTAACGGAACCCACACCCGCGCCGGCGGCCGTTTTCCAGAGAGTTGGTATT
>NZ_JBEYTW010000049.1:0-62678 GCF_040643275.1 Spirillospora sp. NPDC047418 | reverse complement strand
GCGATCGCAGCCAGCTCCCGCGCCTGAGCCCAAGAGGTCTGACGCCGCGCAGCGGCCGCGACCTGCAGAAGCTCATCATCGCCCAGATCGACCAGACGGTTCTTCCCACCAGACAGACAGATCGCCAATTGCGGGCCGGGCGGAAACCACTCCCGATCTCCCCATTCACGCCGACCACTGACAATTTCAACAACCCCGACGGGCGCTGCCACGAAGGCTCACCTCCCAACCCACAATTCCTGCACCAATCATACGCGACACCCACACCAACAATGCTGGACAATCCAGACACGCCACATTTCTGTCACCACATTTCTTCTGACCGCGCGCCGCGTTATGGGAAACGTGCGCGCCCGCGGCACAGGCGCCCTAGCTGACGGTCTTTCCGCGCGGAGCGCGGCACCGACAGCAACCCCGCACCAACCAGCAGATGAACACCCCACCCAAACCGACCACCGCAACCAACGTGACAGCAACCGGCAACACACAGAAACGGGCGCAGCCACCTTCGGAAGGCCACCTCAACCGCCCACCCACGGAAACCACACAAAAACCGATAAAAAGAAGAGCCCGGCCATGCGCGCGGCATTAAGGAACGAGACAGACAGGAACCGTCACGTTAGGCGCAGAGCCAGGAAGAAGTCGACGCAGTCTTCCAGACGGGAAAGGTCGCGCCCGGTCAACTCCTCAATGCGCTGGATCCGATACCGGACGGAGTTGACGTGCAGGTGGAGTTGCTTGGCGCAGCGCGTCCAGGAGCCGGAGTTCTGCAGGAACGTTTCCAAGGTCCGGACGAGGTCGGCGCCGTGGGTCTTGTCGTACTCGTCAAGCGGCTCCAGAAGCCGTGCCTGGAAGATCCGGCGGACGTCCTCCGGGACGCTCGCCAGCAAGAGGACGTGGGTGGCCAGTTCGTCGTGCCGGACGACGCACATCGGCGAAGGCCGGGTCACGGCGAGGCGGCGGCCGTAACGAGCCTCTTCGATGGCCCCACGCAGGTCGGCGCCCGAGACGGTATCGCTCACCCCGACCGCGTCGCTGCCCCCGACCGCGTCGCTGACCCCGACCGCGAGCCCGCCGCCCCCCGTCAGGCCGGGCGCCAGAAAGTCCAGCGCACCCTCGATCGCGGCGGCGACGTCACCCTCAACGGACGACGGCACGACTGCGAGCACCTCGTCCTCCAGCAGGCAGGTCACCGGGGACGGGAGGATCTCGGCGAGGACGGCGCGCACATCGTCCGGCCGCAGCGCACCCCGCCCGGACGCGGCGACGGCGACGAGGGGGACTCCGGCGGGCAGGCCGAACTCGTCCGGGGAGCCGGTGCGGAGGTCGGCGGTGCGCGGGGCGTCCAGGCGGGTGCGTTCAAGGGCGACGATCGCGGCGAGTTCCGTGGTGAGGGCGCGGCGTTCGGCGGGCCAGTCGGTGAAGTCGCCCTCGAAGGCGATGAACCAGTCGGCGATGCGCGGGGTGTCCGCGCTGACCGGAAACAGGGACGCGCCGAGGCCCGGGACGTGGCGCGGCAGGCTGGGCGCGGTGAGGAAGGCGCGGGCCAGACCGGCCGGGTCGAGCGGGGGCGGCCCGGCGGTGACGCGGCCGGTCGGGGTGAGGACGTGGCAGTGGCCGACCAGGTCGAGAACGGCGCCGAGCCCGGTGCCTTCGACCAGGCGGCGATGCCGGTCCAGGACGGCGGCGAGGTCGGCGGCGCGGGCACCGGACAGGTTCCGGACGACCTCCTCGGTGACGGTCGCGAACGCCACGTCCTCGGGGACCTTGAACAGGGGCAGGCGATGCCGGCGGCAGGCGTCGACGAGGTCGTCCGGGACGGTGCCGAGCGTGAGGTCCCAGGCGGCGAGGCCCGACACGCCCGCCGAGGCGAGGGCGCGCACGAACGTCTCGGAGTCGGCGGGGCGGGTCCGCCAGACGAGCCCGGTCAGCACGAGTTCCCCGCCGCGCAGGTAGCGGCCCGGGTCCAGGAGGTCGGTGGTGACGACCCACCTGATCGCGCGGTCCAGTTCGTCCGCCCCGGTGACGACCTCCAGCCGGAGCTCGGGCATGGCGAGCAGCGAACGCAACCTCATATGTAGAAAGCTACAAAAGGACGCGGGTGACCGGGACCACAGTTCGGACGTCCTGTCCCTCGACCGGTCCCGGGGCGGCTGTGTGTACTGGCAGATGTGGACCTGAGTGAGGCGGACCTGGCGGCGTGCTGCGCGTCCAGGCGATGGGTCGCGGCCGTCTCCGGGCAGCACGACGATCTCGACGCGCTACGCGCCGCTTCACAACGCGTGCTGGACGACTTGGCGTGGCCCGACGTCGAGGAGGCGCTCACCGCGCACCCGCGCATCGGGGAGCGGGCCCGAGGAGGGGGCAGGGACGCGGGCTGGTCACGCGGCGAGCAGTCCGGCATGGACGATGCCGCGAAGGAACTGCGGGATGCGCTCGTCGAAGGCAACCGGGCTTATGAGGAGCGTTTCGGGCATGTGTTCTTGATCTGCGCGTCCGGACGGTCGGCCCTGGAGATGCTCGCGGATCTTCGGGAACGGCTGGGGAATGACGTGGAGACCGAACGAGACGTCGTCCGGAGGGAGCTGGCCGCGATCGTCGATCTGCGACTGGCGAAACTGGCGAGGGAGAACGGCGGATGAGCCTGTCGACGCACGTGCTGGACGCGGCGAGGGGGCTGCCGGCCGCGGGCGTGGCCGTCCGGCTCGACCGGCGCGAGGACGACGGCGGCTGGACGACGCTGGCCGAGGCCCGGACCGACGCCGACGGCCGGATCAAGGAATGGGGCGCACAACCCGGCACGGGCGTGCACCGGCTGACGTTCGAGACCGCCGGCCTGTCGGA
Source organism: Spirillospora sp. NPDC047418 (assembly GCF_040643275.1). NCBI lineage: Bacteria > Bacillati > Actinomycetota > Actinomycetes > Streptosporangiales > Thermomonosporaceae > Spirillospora > Spirillospora sp. NPDC047418. The sequence goes on along the minus strand of NZ_JBEYTW010000049.1, from coordinate 59,834 downwards.
CTTCTACCCCGAGGTCGCCGTGACCTTCACGATCGACGACCCCGATCGCCACCACCACGTCCCGCTGCTGATCAGTCCGTTCGCGTATTCGACCTACCGGGGGAGCTAGCGGCGATGGCCATCGTGCTCGGACCCAACCGCTACGGGAAGGCGGAGACCCGCGTGGTCCGCGTGACCCGCGACGGCGGCACCCATCGGCTCAAGGACGTCAGCGTCAGCGTGTCCCTGTCCGGTGCGATGCACGACGTGCATCTGACCGGCGACAACGCGGCCGTCCTGCCGACCGACAGCCAGAAGAACACCGTGTTCGCGTTCGCCAAGAAGCACGGCATCGGCGCGATCGAGGACTTCGGGCTGCTGCTCGCCCGCCACTTCGTCATGTCCCAGCCCGCGGTGACTCACGCCCGTGTCGAGATCCACGAGTACGGCTGGAGCCGGATCGCGGGCGGGCACTCGTTCGTCCGGGACGGCGGCGAGGTCAGGACGGCGCTGATCCACGGCAGCGCGGAGTCGGAGTCGGAGTCGGAAACGGTCGTGTCCGGCCTGACCGACCTGGTCGTCCTGAACTCGACCGGCAGCGAGTTCCACGGGTTCGCGCAGGACGAGTACACGACGCTCGAACCGACCGACGACCGCGTCCTCGCGACGGCCGTGACCGCGCAGTGGCGGCACAGAACCACCGAAGCAGCATGGGACGACTCGTACCGCGACGCCCGCGACGCCCTCCTCGCGGCGTTCGCCGAGACGCACAGCCTGTCGCTCCAGCAGACGCTCTTCCAGATGGGGCGCCGGGTCCTGGCCGAACGCGGCGAGATCTGCGAGGTCAGGCTGTCGATGCCCAACAAGCACCACTTCCTGGTCGATCTGGAGCCGTTCGGCCTGGAGAACGACAACGAGGTCTACTTCGCGGCGGACCGCCCGTACGGGCTCATCGAGGGCACCGTCCTCACCGACGACGCGCCCGACGCACCGTCCGCCTGGAACTGAGGACTCTGCAGACATGGACTTCCTGCGACCCCTGACCTGGCAGGACGCGCTCGACGCCAAGGCGGCGCGGCCGGGCGCGCGGCCCGTCCAGGGCGGCACCGACGTCATGGTCGAGATGAACTTCGACCGGGACCGGCCCGAGGCGCTGCTCGACCTCACCGGGATCGGCGCGCTCGCCGAATGGGACATGGCGGACGGACGCCTCCGCGTCGGCGCCGGCGTCCCCTACGCGCGCCTCATCACCGAACTGGGCGAGCACCTGCCGGGTCTCGCGCAGGCGTCCCGGACGGTCGGCTCGCCGCAGATCCGCAACCGGGGCACGGTCGGCGGCAACCTCGGCGCGGCGTCGCCCGCCGGGGACGCCCATCCGCCGCTGCTGGCCGGGGACGCGGTCGTCGAGGTCGAGTCGGCGGCGCGCGGCGTGCGGATGATCCCGGCCGCCGGCTTCTTCACCGGCGTCAAGAGGAACGCGCTCGCGCCGGACGAGCTGATCCGCGCGTTCTGGACGGTCCCCGCGTCCGGCCCCCAGTACTTCTCCAAGATCGGTACCAGGAACGCGATGGTGATCGCCGTGTGCTCGTTCGCGCTCGCCCTCCACCCGGAGGAGCGCCGCGTCGGCACGGGCCTGGGCTCCGCCGCGCCGACCCCGCGCCGCGCGACCGCGGCCGAGACGTTCATCTCGCACGAACTCGACTGGGACGGCCGCGGCCCGCTCCCCGAAACGGCCCGGCAGCGTTTCGCGGAACTCGTCAGGGAGGCCGCGTCCCCGATCGACGACGTCCGCGGAACGGGCGACTACCGCAGGCACGCGCTCTCCGTGATGGCGCGCCGCACGCTGACCTGGGCATGGGACGACTACAGGGCGGGAACGTCCGGAAGGAGGGCGTCCTGATGCGCGTGACCGTGACCGTGAACGGCTCCGCCGAAGCCGTGGACGACGTGTGGGAAGGCGAGAGCCTCCTCTACATGCTGCGCGAGCGGATGGGCCTCCCCGGCTCGAAGAACGCCTGCGAGCAGGGCGAATGCGGTTCGTGCACCGTCTACCTGGACGGCGTTCCGGTGTGCGCGTGCCTGGTCGCGGCGGGCCAGGCCGAGGGCCGGGACGTCATCACCGTCGAGGGTCTCGCCGAAGGCCCTCCCGGCACGTCCGGCGAGGAGCGGCTGGATCCCGTCCAGGAGGCGTTCGTGGAGGCGGGCGCCGTCCAGTGCGGGTTCTGCACGCCCGGCCTGATCGTCCAGTCGCACGACCTGATCGCGCGGAACCCGGCGCCGACGGACGCCGAGATCCGCGAGGCGCTCGCCGGGAACCTGTGCCGCTGCACCGGCTACGAGAAGATCCTGGACGCGGTGCGCCTCGCCGCCCGCCGGAGGGCCGCCGAATGATCATCGAGAACGCGCACGTCGTCACCGTCTCCGGGGACGAGTACCCGGACGGCCACATCGTCATCGACGGCGACCGCATCACCGCCGTCGGCCCCGGCCCCGCCCCCGCTCCCGACGACCCCGACGCGCCCGACGACCCCGAACGGGTCGACGCGCGCGGCTGCCTGGCCACGCCCGGCCTGGTCAACACCCACCACCACCTCTACCAGTGGGCCAGCCAGGGCATGGTCACCGACGGGACGCTCTTCGAATGGCTGAGCACCCTCTACAAGCCCTGGTCGAAGATGGACGCCGAGGTCGTCGCGGGCGCGGCGACCGCCGGCCTCGGATGGCTCGCCAAGTCGGGCTGCACGACGTCCACCGACCACCACTACCTGTTCCCGAGCGGGCGCGGCGACCTATTCGCGGCGGAGATCGAGGCGGCGCGCGAGGTCGGCGTCCGCTTCCACCCGTGCCGCGGCTCGATGGACCGCGGCGAGTCGCAGGGCGGCCTCCCGCCGGACGAGGTCGTCGAGGACCTCGACACGATCCTCGCCGCGACCGCGGAGGCGATCGACCGGTACCACGACCCGTCGCCCGGCTCGATGCTGCGCGTCGCCGTCGCGCCCTGCTCGCCGTTCTCCGTCACCCGCGACCTGCTGGTCGAGTCGGCGCGGCTGGCGCGCGACAAGGGCGTCCGGCTGCACACCCACCTCGCGGAGACGACGGACGAGGAGGAGCACACCCGGGAGCAGTTCGGCATGACGCCCGCCGAGTACATGGACTCGATCGGCTGGCTCGGCCCGGACGTGTGGCTCGCGCACTGCGTCCACCTCCACGACACCGACGTCAAGCGGCTGGCCGAGACCCGCACCGGCACCGCGCACTGCCCGAGTTCCAACGCCCGCCTCGGCGCCGGGATCGCACGCGTGTCGCACCTGCTGGCGGCGGGCGCGGCGGTCGGCCTCGGCGTGGACGGGGCGGCGTCCGCGGAACTCGTCCCGCTCGCCGGGGAGCTGCGGCAGGCCCTCTACATGCAGCGCGCCCGCTACGGCCCGACGTCCCTGACCGCCCGGCAGGCGCTGGAGATGGCGACGCTCGGCGGCGCCCGCTGCCTCGGCCGCGAGGACGAGATCGGCTCCCTGCGACCCGGCAAGCTCGCCGACATCGCGCTGTGGCGGATGGACGGCTTCCGGGCGGCGATCGACGACCCGGTCGTCGCGTTCGCGTTCGGCCCGGTGCCGCCGCTGGAGCGGCTCCTCGTCGGCGGGCGGACCGTCGTGGACGGCGACGCCCTCGTGACCGTCCCGCAGGACGAGGCCGCGCGGCGCGGAGCCGCCGCCCACCGCCGCCTCATGCGGCTCGCGGAGGAGGTGCTCTGATGGCGTCCCCGCTGGACCGGGCCTCCCCGGTGAAGAGCCCCGGCCACGTCGCCGCGCCCGGAATGGGCGGAGTCGGGGAGAGCCCGCTGCGCCCGGACGGGACGCTCAAGGTCGCGGGCGAGTTCGCGTACGCGTCCGACCTGTGGATGGACGGCATGCTGTGGGGCGCGACGCTGCGCAGCCCGCACCCCCGGGCGTTGATCGGGTCGATCGACATCGGGCCGGCGCTGGCGCTGCCCGGCGTCCGCGCCGTCCTCACCCACGAGGACGTGCCGGGCCGCCCGATGTTCGGCATCGACCACACCGAGGACCAGCCCGTCCTCGCGATCGACCAGGTCCGGCACCAGGGCGAGCCGGTCGCGCTGGTCGCCGCCGACCATCCGGAGACGGCGCGCCGCGCGATGGAGCGGATCGCCGTCGGCTACGAGGTCCTCGAACCGATCACCGACCCGCGCGCCGTGATCGCCGATCCGGAGCGGCTGAAGGTCCAGGACCGGGGCGGCATCACCCGGTACCAGCCCGTCCGGGTCGGGGACGTGGACGCCGCCAGGGCCGGCGCCGACGTGGTCGTCTCGGGGGAGTACGAGGTCGGCATCCAGGACCAGGCGTTCCTCGGGCCCGAGTCGGGGCTGGCGATCCCGTCCGAGGACGGCGGCGTCGACCTGTACGTCTCGACCCAGTGGATCCACAACGACCTCAAGCAGATCGCGCCCTGCCTGGGCCTCACCGAGGACCAGGTGCACATGACGCTCGCGGGCGTCGGCGGCGCGTTCGGCGGGCGCGAGGACCTGTCGATGCAGATCCACGCGGGCATGCTCGCCCTGCACACCGGCCGGCCGGTGAAGATGTCCTACAACCGGTACGAATCGTTCTTCGGGCACGTCCACCGGCATCCCGCCCAGATGCGGTACGAGTACGGCGCCACATCGGACGGCCGCCTCCTGTACGCCGACGTCGAGATCGTCCTGGACGGCGGCGCGTACACGTCGTCCACCATGAACGTCGTCGGCAACGCGGCCTCGCTCGGCGTCGGGCCGTACGAGATCCCCAACATCAGGATCGACGGGTACGGCGTCTACACGAACAACCCGCCGTGCGGGGCGATGCGCGGGTTCGGCGCCGTCCAGGCGTGCTTCGCCTACGAGTCGATGATGGACAGGCTGGGCGACGCCTGCGGGCTCGGTCCGGTCGAGATCCGCCGCCGCAACGCCGTCTCGCAGGGATCGAGGCTCGCGACGGGCCAGGTCATCGAGTCGCCGGCGCCGCTCGCCGCGATGCTGACGCGGCTGGAGGCGATGCCGATGCCCGCCGGCGCCGACACGACCGACCTCCGGAACCTGCCGGGCGGCGTGTCGCAGACGACGCACGGCGAGGGCGTCGTGCGCGGTGTCGGGTACGGCGTCGGCATCAAGAACATCTGCTTCTCCGAGGGCTTCGACGACCTGTCCACGGCCCGGGTCCGGCTGGAGGTCATCGGCGGCGAGGCGACCGCGCTCGTCCACACGGCGGCGGCCGAGGTCGGGCAGGGGCTCGTCACCGTCCAGGCGCAGGTCGCGCGGACGGAGCTGGGCGTCCAGCGGGTCGTGATCGCCCCGGCGGACAACGGGGTCGGCGACGCGGGCTCGTCCAGCGCGTCGCGCCAGACGTACATGACGGGCGGCGCGGTCAAGGCCGCCTGCGAGGCGGTGCGCGCCGAACTGCTGGCGCTCGCCGGACGCCGCCTCGGGCGCGGCGACCTGAACGTCGCCGGCGGCAAGATCGTCTCGCGGGCGGACGGCGTGCTCGGCACCATCGAGGACGTCCTCGGCTCCGCCGTGATCGAGGAGACCCGCGAGTACCACCACCGGCCCACCGCCCGCATGGACCCGGTCACCGGGCAGGGCCGCAGCCACACCCAGCTCGCGCTGTGCGTCCACCGGGCCGTCGTCGACGTGGACGTGGACCTCGGCCTCGTCAAGGTCGTCGAGCTGGCCGCCGTCCAGGACGTCGGCCGGATCATCAACCGGCTGTCCCTGGAGGGCCAGATCCACGGCGGCTCCGCGCAGGGACTCGGCCTCGCCGTGATGGAGGAGATCGTCGTGGCGGACGGGCTCGTCCGGAACCCGTCGTTCACCGACTACCTGATCCCTACCATCCTGGACATGCCGCCCATGCAGCTGGACATCCTGGAGAATCCCGACCCGGAGGCGCCGTACGGCCTGCGCGGCGCGGGCGAACCGCCGACCCTGTCGTCCACGCCCGCCATCGTCGCCGCCATCCGGGACGCGACCGGCCGCGCCCTCGCGCGCGTGCCCGTCCGCCCCGAGCACATCGTCCAGGAAGCCCCATGACCAGGCGGTTCGCGGTCAACTGCTCGATCCTGTTCACCGAGTTCCCGCCGCTGGAGCGTCCGGCGGCGGCGCGGGCGGCGGGGTTCGGGGAGGTGGAGTCCTGGTGGCCGTGGGACGGTGAGCTGGAGCCGTCCGGCGCCGGCGTGGACGCGTTCTGCCGGGCAATCGAGGACGCCGGCGTGCGGCTCATCGCGCTCAACCTGTACGCGGGGGACATGGCGGCGGGGGACCGGGGCGTGCTGTCCGACCCGTCCCGGATCGAGGAGTTCCGCGGCAGCCTCGACGCGCTGCACCGGATCGCCGAGCGCCTGGGCACCCGGTCGTTCAACGCGCTCTACGGGCAGCGGCTGGACGGCGCCGACCCCGCCGAGCAGGACCGGGTCGCGACCTCGAACCTCGTCCACGCCGCCGCACGGGTCGCGGACCTGGGCGGCACGCTGCTGGTCGAGCCGCTGGCGCGCGGCCTCAACGGCGCCTACCCGCTGGAGACCGCGGCCGACGTCGCCGCAGTTTTGGAACGCGTCCGGGCGGAGGGCGCCGAGAACGTCCGGTTCCTGTTCGACACGTTCCACCTGGCGACGAACGGCGACGACCTGGAGAAGGCCGCGCGGGAACACGCCGCCGACATCGGCCACGTCCAGATCGCGGACGCGCCCGGCCGCGGGCGCCCCGGCACGGGCGCCATCGACTTCGACCGCGTCTTCGCCGTCCTCGACGACATCGGCTACGGCGGCCGGATCTCCCTCGAATACGTCCCTCGAGGCCCGTCGGCGGAGGAGTTCGGGTGGACGACCTCCTGATCAGATCGCGCCGGACCGTGCTCCCCGACGGCGAGCGCCCCGCCGCGGTCTCCATCCGGGACGGCCGCATCACCGCGATCTCCGACCACGCGGACGGCAAGCCCGCCGCCGCCTCGGTCGACCTCGGCGACGTGGCGCTGCTCCCCGGCCTCGTCGACACGCACGTCCACATCAACGAGCCCGGCCGCACCGAATGGGAGGGCTTCGCCACCGCCACGCGCGCGGCGGCGGCGGGCGGCGTCACCACGCTCATCGACATGCCGCTCAACTCCCTGCCGCCGACCGTCGACCCGGCCGCGCTGGCCGCCAAGCGGGAGGCCGCCGAGGCCGCGTGCGCCGTGGACGTCGGCTTCTGGGGCGGGGCCGTCCCCGGCAACCGGGCCGCCCTGCGCCCGCTGCACGACCTGGGCGTCTTCGGGTTCAAGTGCTTCACCTCCGACTCCGGCGTCCCGGAGTTCCCGCCGCTCTCCCACGATGAGATGAGGGAGGCGTTCCAGGAGATCGCCTCCTTCGGCGGGCTGGTCATCGTCCACGCCGAGGACCCGGCCGCGCTGAGCACGCCCTCCGGCGGCGGCTATCCGGAGTTCCTCGCGTCGCGGCCCCCGTCCGCCGAACGCCGCGCCGTGGAGCAGGTCGTCCGGTTGGCGGCGGACACCGGCGTGCGCGCCCACATCCTGCACCTGTCCGCCGCGGACTGCTTGGACGTCCTCGCAAAGGCCCAAGCGGACGGCCTCCCCGTCACCGCCGAAACCTGCCCTCACTACCTAACCCTCGACCAAGCAGATGCTGCTCATCTGGGGGGCGACCCCCAGACCCCCGAGGGGCGGTCACCGGAGCCGCTTGCTCCGCTGCGCTCACCGGTGACCGCGTTCAAGTGCTGCCCGCCCATCCGCGATGCCGCCAACCGCGAGCGGCTCTGGCAGGGGCTCGCCTCCGGTGTGGTCTCCTGTGTCGTCACCGACCACTCGCCCTGCACGCCGGAGTTGAAGCGCGGCGACTTCGCGACCGCGTGGGGCGGCATCGCGTCCCTCCAGTTGGGCCTGCCCATCGTGTGGACGGCCGCGCGCGAACGCGGGTACCGCCTGCACGACGTCGTCCGCTGGATGTCCGAGGCGCCCGCTGCCCTGGCCGCCGTCCCCGGCAAGGGCGGCATCGCCGTCGGCAACGACGCCGACCTGGTCGCCTTCGCCCCCGACACCCCGCTCACCGTCGACCCGGCGGCCCTCCACCACCGGCACCCGGTCACCCCCTACGAAGGCCGGACGCTGACGGGCGCCGTCCAGACCACCTGGCTGCGCGGCGTCCCCGTCGGGGACCGGTCCGCCGGACGGCTCCTCGCGCGGGAGGCGAGATGACTGAGTTCACGTCACTGCCGGACCTGGCCGTCCGCACGCTCGGCGGCGCGGTCATCGCCGCGAGCGACGAGTCCTTCGCGGAGAAGGAGAACCTGGTCAACCCGTGGGCGCCGGCGTTCGCGCCGGAGACCTTCGGGCCGAAGGGCCAGCTGTACGACGGCTGGGAGACGGCCCGGCGCCGCGGCGGCGGCCACGACTGGGCGCTGATCAGGCTCGGCCTTCCCGGCGTCGTCCGCGGCGTCGTGATCGACACCGCCTGGTTCAAGGGCAACTACCCGCCGCGCGCGTCCGTCGAGGGCTGCGCCGTGGACGGCTACCCGGCCGACCTCTCCGGCGCCGACTGGGTGGAGATCGTCCCGGAAAGCCCGCTGAAGGGCGATACGGCGCATGCCTTCCCGGTCCCGGTGGAACGCCTGTTCACCCACGTCCGGCTGAACATGTTCCCGGACGGCGGCATCGCCCGGCTCCGCGTCCACGGCGAGGTGGTCCCCGACCCGCGCCTCCTGTCCGGGCTGACCGTCGACCTCGCCGCCCTGGAGAACGGCGCCCGCGTCGTCGAGTGCTCGGACATGTTCTACTCCTCGCCCGACAACATGCTGTTCCCCGGCCTGGCCCGCAACCAGGCCGAAGGATGGGAGACGGCCCGCCGCCGCGACGGCGGCCACGACTGGGCGGTGGTCCGCCTCGCGGCCCCCGGCGTGATCAGGCTCGCCGAGATCGACACCGCGAACCTGAAGTTCAACGCGCCCGCCGCCGCCGCGCTGCAGGGCCTCGACGCCCGCATCGCCGCCCCCGACGACTGGCGCCCGCTCCTGCCCCGCACCGCCCTCCTGCCCGACACCCGGCACCGGTTCCGCCTCACCACGCCCGAGGTGACCCACGTCCGACTGGACATCCACCCGGACGGCGGCATAGCCCGCCTCCGCCTCCTGGGCGACCTGACCCCGGACGGCACCCGGGAACTCGCCGCCCGCCGGGCCGCGCTGACCCGGCAGGCGAAGCCGCGCTGACGCAACATTCGGCAGAGTATTGACCGCCGCTAGAAATCTGCCTACATTCTGAGCACTCCGCCCACCCGAGTCGCGCCGGCGTCCCGCAATATTCGACAAAAATCTGACGCCCGCGACTGGGGGATTGTGAAAATCCGGCCCAGGAGGAACCCTCATGACACGACTCCAGGCAGGTCTCCTCGCCGTCGTCCTGGCGGCGCCCGTGGCCCTCGCACCCGCCACCGCCCACGCCTCCGCAGACCCCGCGCACTACACCGGGACCCTTCCCGACGGCGCGACCTGGATCGCGGACGTCCCCGCCCGCTGGAACGGCACACTCATCCTGTTCAGCCACGGGTTCGGATCGCTCAGCCCCGCGAACCGCCCGAGCGACGCCGCCGGGAAGGCCCTCCTCGACCGCGGCTACGCCCTCGCCGGCTCGTCCTACGACCCGGACGGCTCGCTCTGGGCGCTCGGCAGCGCCGTCCGCGACCAGATCGGCACCGGTGCGGCCGTCGCAAAGATCATCGGCAGCCCCCGCCGCACCCTCGCGCTCGGCCAGTCCATGGGCGGCCTGGTCAGCGCCAAGCTCGCCGAGACCCGGGCCGTGGACGGCGTCCTCACCACCTGCGGCATCGTCGGCGGCGGCGTCGACCTGAACAACTACCAGCTGAACGCGGGCCACGCCATCGCGACGCTCCTCGCCCCGGACGAGGACATCAAGCTCGCCGACTACACGTCCCCCGCCGAAGGCGCCGTCGCCGGCGCCCAGCTCACCCAGGCCGTGCAGGGCGCGCAGGCCACCCCGGCGGGCCGGGCCCGCATCGCTCTCGCCTCCGCCTTCCTGAACCAGTCGTCATGGTTCGACGGCGACACCGAACCGCCCCGCCACGACTACGCCGCCCAGGAGGTGCAGCAGTACCGGTGGCTGGCCTCCGGTGTCCTCGGCTTCGTCTTCGGCGGCCGCTACTCCATCGACCAGGCCGCCGGCGGCGACAGCGCATGGAACCAGGGCCTGGACTACTCGCGCCTGCTCCGCGAGTCCGCCAACCTCCGCCAGGTCGGCGCCCTCTACAAGAAGGCGGGCCTGAGCCTGAAGGCCGACCTGTCCGAACTCACCGCGACGGCCGCGAAGCAGGTCGAACCCGGGCCCCTCGCCTGGATGACCCGGACGTCCGAACCCACCGGGCGCCTGACCGTCCCGACGCTGACCATCCACACGGTCTCCGACCAGCTCGTCCCGGTCGAGCACGAGAACGAGTACGCCAGGGCCGTCCGCGCCGCGGGCCGCACCCGCCTCCTGCGCCAGGCCTACGTCCACCGCGTCGGCCACTGCAACTTCACGGCGTCCGAATACGTGGCGTCCCTCCAGGCCCTGGAGAAGCGCGTCACGACCGGCCACTGGCCCGGCACGAGCGCCGAGTCGCTGAACAGGGCCGCCGCGACCCTCTCCCTGGACGCCTCGGCCTTCCTCCGCTACCGGCCGAGCCGCCTGGTGGCGCAACCGTCCCGTCCGTGACCGAAAGGGCCACCGACGTCGAGGACGGCCGACACGAGAACGCCCCCGGCCGGGGGCTGGGGGCTGGGGGCGTTCTCGTGTTCGGCGTCAGGGGGCCTCGGTGGGGTCCTCTTCCAGGAGGTCGTCGAACTCGCCGTCCTTGACGCCGGCGATGAAGGCGTCCCACTCGGCCTCGGTGAAGTAGAGGATCGGGCCCTCGGGGTTCTTGGCGTCGCGCATGACGACGGCCCGCTCACCGAAGTCCTTGTGCTGGACGGGGACGTCCTTGCCATCGACGAACTCGATGATGACCCCGTCGCTGAGGATCGGTTCCTGCTCGGTCACTGGCACACCTTCTTCTTCCCGGCTCCTGTCGGGACCCAAGGCTAGTGGGGAAGCGGGCCGCGACACAGGGGAACGGGTCGGCGACGGTCAGGGATCGATGAGCAGGCGGGCGGCGGTGATCTCCAGCCGGGACTGGATCTCCTCGGCGGTGGCGTTGCCGCGCAGCATCTCGATCATCTCCATGGTCCAGATGCCGGACAGCGCGCGGGACGCGAGGCGGCGCGGGTCGTCGGCGGGGATGTCCTCCGGCGGGCCGGACGCGGTGCGCAGCAGCAGCTCGCTCATGCGCTCGCCGAAGTCGGTCTTGACGTCCGACAGCAGCAGGGAGCGGATCAGCGCCTCGGCCAGCTCGGGCTCGCGCATGAGCCCGCGAGTGGCGCGCATCAGCACCTCGACCGCGCGCTCGGGGGCGGCGCCGCCGCGGGGCGGGCGGCGCTCGATGCTGCCTTCGAGGAGGTCGATCTCCTCGCTGACGACGGCGACGACCAGGTCCATCTTGGACGGGAAGTAGCGGTACAGCGTGCCGAGCGCGACCCCGGCCCGCTCGGAGACGGTGCGCATCTGCATCGCCTCGATGCCGCCGCGCGAGGCGAGCGCCGCGGCGGCCTGCACGATACGCTTGCGCCGCTGGTGCTGGCTGCGGGAGCGCACGCCCTGCCCGCTCGCGGGGCCGGCCGCCTGTCCCGCCGGCTGACCCCGGGTCCCGTCCCCGGTCACTGTCGGCTCTGCGGTCACGGTCGTCATCCCTTCTGTGCGGGCTCGGTCGCCCGACGCGTCGCCCTCCAGCGTACAGCCTTGTGAGAACGTGTTATCTGAACGGCCGACTGCGGCCGTGCGCGGGCGGTCCCCGGTTCGCCCGATCGGCCGTGCCCCAGCAGGGTAAGGGGCTGGTGAATCAGGACGATCAGGCCTCTGGACACAGACTAGAATCTGTTCTACTTTTTCGCCGTGGGCGGGGTCCGGGAGGTGGGCATGGTGAGCGTCGCGGCGCTGCTGGAGGCGCGGGCCGGGGACGGCCGGCCGGGGCTGCGGTCCGCCGGCGATGGCCGCGCCTGGACATGGCGCGAGGTCGTCGCCGAATGCGCCGTCCGCGCCGCCTGGATGGCGGGCCGGAAGGGCGCGGAGCGGCCCGTCCACGTGGGCGTGCTCCTCGACAACCTGCCGGAGCTGGTCTTCCTGCTCGGCGGCGCGGCCCTGTCGGGCTCGGTGGTCGTCGCCCTGAACCCGACCCGGAGCGCGGCCGAACTGGCGGGCGACGCCGAGCGCGCCGACTGCGACCTCGTCGTCGCGCAGTCGCGCTACGCCGGGCAGGCCGCCGCCCTCGGGGTGCCCGTCCACGATGTGGACGCCCTGCCCGCCGAGCTGGCCCCGTTCGCGGGGGCCCCGCTGCCGGACACCTCGGCGATCGGCCCGGCCACGCTGCTCATGCTGATCTTCACGTCCGGGACGTCCGGACGGCCCCGCGCGGTCCGCGTCACCCACCGCAAGATGGTCGTGCCGGGGGAGATGCTCGCCGAGCGCATGCTGTCGGCCGAGTCGGTCGTCTACTGCCCCATGCCGCTGTTCCACTCCGGCGCGGTCATGGCGGCCTACGCGCCCGCGCTCGCGGCGGGCGCCGAGCTGGTGCTGCGGGCGCGGTTCTCGGCTTCCGGCGTCCTGCCGGACGTGCGCGCCCACGGCTGCACCTACCTGCACTACGTCGGCAAGGCGCTGTCCTACGTGCTGGCCACACCGGCCGCCGAGGACGACGCCGAGAACCCGCTGCGGTTCGCGTTCGGGAACGAGGCCGCGCCGCTGGAGCAGAAGACGTTCGGAGAGCGTTTCGGCTGTTTCGTCATCGACGGCTACGGCTCGACCGAGACCGCGATCTCGCTGGCGCCCGACCCGTTCGGGCCGTCCGGGGCGCTCGGGAAACTGCCCGGCGACGTCGCGGTCCTCGACCCGGCGACCGGCGAGCCCTGCCCGCCCGCCGTGTTCGACGGCGCGGGACGGGTGGTGAACGGCGACGAGGCCATCGGCGAGCTGGTCAAGCTGGGCGACCTCGGCCTGTTCGACGGCTACTACAAGGAGGACGCCCCCGACCGGCTCCGCGACGGCAAGTTCTGGAGCGGCGACCTCGCCTATGCCGACGGCGACGGCTACGTCTTCTTCGCCGGGCGCAGCGCCGACCGGCTCCGCGTGGACGGCGAGAACTTCGGCGCCGTCCAGGTGGAGCGCGTGCTGGCGGAGCTGCCCGGCGTCCGACAGCTCGCGGTGTACGGGGTCCCGGACGCGGCGTCCGGCGACCAGGTGATGCTGGCCATCGCCGCCGACGGCTTCGACCCCGACGCGTTCGCCGGCTACCTGCGCGGGCGCGCCGACCTGAGCCCCAAGTGGCCGCCCCGGTACGTGCGGGTGGCGCGGGACCTGCCCGCGACCGCATCCAACAAGATCCTCAAGCGCCGGCTGGCCAAGGACGGCTGGCGCACCGAAGACCCGGTGTGGTGGCGGCCCGGACGCGACCTCGCCTACCGCCGGATGACCGCCGAGGACGCCGCCCGCCTACGGGCCGAGTTCGAGCGGTGCGGCCGGCTGCACCTCCTGGAAGGGAGCGGATGAGTGGACTTCAACCTCGACGAGACCCAGCAAGAGATCAAGGGCCTCGCCGCCGGAGTGCTCGGGCGCGAGGCCGCGCAGGAGCGGCTGGAGGCGTTCGAGAAGAGCGGCGCGCCCTATGACGACGTGGCGTGGAAGGCGCTCGCGCAGGCGGGGCTGCTCGGCATCGTGCTGCCCGAGGACGCCGGCGGCGCCGGGCTCGGCCCGGTCGAGCTGGCGGTGATCCTGCGCGAGGTCGGCCGGCATGCCGCGCCCGTCCCGGTGTACGCCTCGCTCGCGCTCGCGGCCGTCCCGATCGGCGCGCACGGCACGCCGGAACAGCGCGCCCTGCTCGCGCCGCTGACCGAGGGCGCGACGATCCTGACCGGCGCCTACCGCGAGGTCGGCCCGGCCGGCGAGATCGCCGCGACGGCCCGCAGGGACGGCGACGGCTACGTCCTCGACGGGGTGAAGACGTTCGTCCCATACGCGCGCGAGGCGTCGCGGATCCTCGTCCCCGCGCGGGTCGAGGGCGAGGGCGTCGGGGTCTTCCTCGTCGAGCCCGGCGCCGTGACGATCACCGGGCAGCCGTCGGCGACGAGCGAGCCCCTGTCCCGCGTCGCGCTGGACGGCACGCGGGTCGGCGCCGGCGCGCTGCTCGGCGGGACGGCGGACGGCGCCGCCTGGGACACCCTCCGCCGCTCGGCCGTCGCCGGCGCGGTCGCGATCTCGTCCGGCGTCATCGAGGGCGCGCTGGAGCTGACGAAGGAGTACACCAAGACCCGCGAGCAGTTCGACCGGGCGCTCGCGCAGTTCCAGGCCGTCACGATGCAGATCGGCGACGTCTACATCGCCAAGCGCGCGCTGGACGTCGCCGTCTGGGCGGGCGTGTGGCGGCTCGCGCAGGGCGCCGGCGACGCCGAGGAGGTCCTCACCGTCGCGGCCTACAACGCGTGCGACCCCGTCATCAAGGCCCTGTACACCTGCCAGCACCTGCACGGCGGCATCGGCCTGGACGTCACCTACCCGCTGCACCGCTACTTCGCCTGGGGCAAGCACTGCGGCCACCTGCTCGGCGGCGCGGAAGACCGGCTCGACGCGCTCGGCGCGCTCATCGCTCAGGAGGCCTGAATGTTCATCGACCTGACCGACGAGCAGAAGAAGCTCCGCGCCGAACTGCGCGAGTACTTCGAGAACTGCCTGACCGCCGAGCAGCGCGCCGCGATCGCCGCCGACCCGTTCGGCACCGCCTACATGGAGCACTGCCGGCGGCTCGGCCGCGACGGGATGCTCGGCGTCGCGCTGCCGAAGGAGTACGGCGGGCGCGGCTACGGACCCGTCGAGCAGACGATCTTCGCGAACGAGATCGCCCGCGCCGAGGTCACCTACCCGCTGATCACGCTGAACTCGGTCGCGCCGACGATCCTGCAGTACGGGTCGGACGCGCACAAGGAGTTCTTCATCCCGCGCATCCTCGCGGGGGAGTGCCACTTCGCGATCGGCTACAGCGAGCCGGGCGCCGGCACCGACCTCGCCGCGCTGCGCACCACCGCGGTGAAGGACGGCGACCACTACGTCGTCAACGGCCAGAAGATCTTCACGTCCGGCGCGCACTACGCCGACTACGTGTGGCTCGCGGCCCGCACCGACCCGTCCGCGAAGAAGCACAAGGGCATCTCGATGTTCATCGTCGACTGCGCCGACCCGGGCTTCTCCTGGACGCCGATCATCACGATGGACGGCGCGCACCACACCAACTCGACGTACTTCCAGGACATCCGCGTCCCGGCGGACATGCTCATCGGCGAGGAGAACAAGGGCTGGGACCTCATCGTCAACCAGCTCAACCACGAGCGGGTCACGCTCGGCCCGGCCGGCAACATCGGGCACACCCGCATCCGGTTCGAGCGCTGGGCGCGGGCCGCGTCCGGGCGGGACGGGCGCCCGCTCATCGAGGAGCCCGCCGTCCGCCGCGCGCTCGCCCAGGTGCACGCCTACCTGCGCGTCAACGAGATGCTCAACTGGCAGGTCGCCGCGAACCAGGACCTCGGCTGGCTCGGCGCCGCCGACGCGTCCGCCACGAAGATCTACTCCTCGGAGCGGATGCAGGAGGTCGGCCGCATCGTCGGCGACGTCCTCGCCCGCTACGGCGACCCCGGCGACCCGGAGACCGCGGACTTCACGGCCTCGCTCGACCGGCTCGCCAAGGGCGCGCTCGTGCTGACGTTCGGCGGCGGCGTCAACGAGATCCAGCGCGAGCTGATCGCGATGATCGGCCTCGGCCTGCCCCGCGCGCCCCGCTGACCGTCAGGAGGTCTTCGCCGCCGGCGCCTTCTTGGGTTCGGCGCCGTGCGCGAAACCGGTCGTCCCGTCCGCGCCCCGCCGCGGCTCCCGCTGGGCCTCCAGCCGGGGCAGGGCGCGGCGGAGGTCGTCCAGGAACAGGTCGGCGAGGTCGTGCCCGAACCCGTTGCGCACCACCACGCGCAGGACGGCGAGGTCGGTGCGGTTCTCCGGGAAGGTGTAGGCGGGCACGAGCCAGCCCGCCTCGCGCAGCGCCGCCGACACGTCGAACACGGTGAAGCCGCGGACGTCCTCCCGCGCCCGGAACGCGAACACCGGGATGTCGCCGCCGTCGGTGAGCGGCTCGAACGGGCCGAGCCGGCCGATCTCGGACGCCAGCCGCGTCGCGACGTCCCGGCACGTCCGCTGGACGCGGCGGTACCCGTCGAAGCCGAGCCGCAGGAAGTTGTAGTACTGGGCGACGACCTGCGCGCCGGGGCGGGAGAAGTTCAGCGCGAACGTCGGCATGTCGCCGCCGAGGTAGTTCACCCGGAAGACCAGGTCCTCCGGCAGGGCCTCCTCGTCCCGCCACAGCGCCCAGCCCACGCCCGGCATGACCAGCCCGTACTTGTGGCCGGAGGTGTTGATGGACGCGACGCGCGGCAGCCGGAAGTCCCAGACCAGGTCGGGGTCGAGGAACGGCGCCACCATCGCGCCGGACGCGCCGTCCACGTGGACCGGCACGTCCAGGCCGGTGCGCCGCTCCAGGTCGTCGAGCGCGGCGGCGATCTCCGCGACGGGCTCGTAGCTGCCGTCGAACGTCGACCCGAGGACGGCGACGACCCCGATGGTGTTCTCGTCGCACAGCTCGACGGCCTCGCGCGCGCCGAGGTGGTAGCGGTCGCCCTCCATCGGCACGTAGCGGGGCTCGACCTCGAAGTAGTTCGCGAACTTCTCCCAGCAGATCTGCACGTTGACGCCCATGACGATGTTCGGCCGGTCCGCGGGCTCGCCCGCGGCGCGCCGCCGCCGCTGCCAGCGCCGCTTGAGGGCGAGGCCGCCGAGCATCGCCGCCTCGCTGGACCCGGTGGTCGAGCAGCCCACCGCGCGGCGCGGGTCGGCGGCGTGCCACAGCCGGGCGAGCATGTGCACGCAGCGCAGCTCCAGCTCGGCGGTGCGCGGGTACTCGTCCTTGTCGATCATGTTCTTGTCGGCGGACTCGGCCATCAGCCGCGCCGCCTCCGGCTCCGCCCACGTCGACACGAACGTCGCGAGGTTGAGCCGCGCGTTCCCGTCCAGCATCAGCTCGTCGTGGACGACCTGGTACGCGGTGCCCGGGTCGAGCTCGCCGGCGGGCAGCGCGTAGCGCGGGATCGTCAGCGGTTCGCGGCTGAAGATCGGGTTGACCTCCAGGTCGCGGCGGCCGCCCCCGCCGCCATGCGGATGCTTCAGCGCCATGCCGCGCACCTACCCCCGCCCCCGGCCGCCACACTCGGCGCGCGGTATCGCTACTCGGCCGGGACCGCCGGGTCGTCGAGGCGGGCCGTCGAGGCGGGCCGTCGCGGGGACGGCTACTCGGCGGGGTTCACCGGGTCGTTGAGGCCGTTCTCCAGGATGGCGAACGCCTGGTCGACCGCCTCGGAGAGGGTGGCGAACGTCCCGCCCATGCGGCCGACGGCGTCGGCGGCGGACTGGAAGCCGCAGTGCGCGGCGGCGGTGACGACGTGCGGGCGCAGGTCGGCGGCCGGGTCGAGGCCCATCCGCCGCGCGACGATGTCGGTCAGCAGCGCCTGCTTGCGCTGCGCGTGCTCCAGGCTGCCCGCCATCAGCGCGGGGCTGTCCTTCACCAGCGTCAGCATGCACTCGAAGCGCCCCGGCTCGAAGCCGAGTTCGCCCGCCTCGCAGGCGCGGGCGATCTCCACCGCGGTGCGCCGCAGCGCGGTCATGATCGGCTCGTCGGCGGGACGCGCGGCCAGCGCCGCCGCCACGGCCTGGACCTGCTCCTCCTGGAAGGTGAGCGCGACGTCCTCCTTCGAGGCGAAGTAGCGGAAGAAGGTGCGGGACGAGACGTCCACGGCGTCGGCGATCTCCTCGACGGTGGTGGCGTCGAACCCCTTCTCGGCGAAGAGGACGAACGCGGCGTCGATGAGCGCCTCGCGGGTGCGCTGCTTCTTGCGCTCGCGCCTGCCCGGGGGCTGGGGTCCGAGACAGGACGCGCCGGTCTCGGGGGCGGTCGCGGTCATGGGCGCAGTGTAACCAGCGGGTGAACGCACGCCAAGTGGCGGACGGCGAATTCTGTCGTAAGCTGAATCCTGTCCTTGTGTGACCTCAGGCAGTTGACGACAAGTGTCATGCCATGACACTTTGAACCCCTACCAAGCCGGAGGTCGCAGATGACTCATTCCCAAGGCGCCGACATCCTGGAGAGCGGCGCCGCCGACGTCCCGCCGCGCGACCGGACCCGTGCCCGACCATCGAGGCGCGGGCACGGGCATCCATGGCTCACCCTCGCCGCCGTCGCACTCGGCGTGATGATGGTCGGCCTGGACGCGACCGTCGTGTCCATCGCCAACCCTGCGATCGCCAAGGACCTGGACGCGAGCCTGTCCGGCCTGCAGTGGGTGACCAACGCCTACCTGCTGGCGCTCGCCGTCACGCTGATCCCCGCCGGGAAGATCGCCGACCGGTTCGGGCGCAAGCGGACGTTCCTCGCCGGAGTCATCGGGTTCGCCGTCTCCTCGGTGCTGATCGGGCTGTCCGGCGGGCTCGGCATGGTGATCTTCTGGCGGGTCGTGCAGGGCTTCGCGGGGGCGCTGCTGCAGCCCGCCAGCCTCGCCATCCTGCGCAACACCTTCCCCGCCGAGCGGCTCAACACCGCGATCGGCGTCTGGGGCGGCACGCTCGGCGTCTCCATCGCGGGCGGCCCGATCGTCGCGGGCCTGCTGGTCGAGAACGTCAACTGGGAGTCGGTGTTCTTCCTCAACGCCCCGCTCGGGCTGGTCGCGCTGCTGGTCGGCTTCTGGGTGATCCGCGAGTCGCGGGACGAGCAGGCCGCCGGCTCGTTCGACCTGAGCGGCGTCGCGCTGCTCAGCGGCGCGCTGTTCGCCCTGGTCTGGGGCCTGATCAAGGCCGGTGAGAACGGGTTCGGGGACGCCGTCCCGCTGGTCTCGTTCGTCGCGTCCGCCGTGCTGTTCGCCGTGTTCGTCTGGAACGAGCAGTGGGTGGAGAGCCCGCTGCTGCCGCTCGGCCTGTTCCGCTCGGTGTCGCTGTCGGCGGCGACCGGGCTCATCGTCCTCGGCTTCTTCGCGATGTTCGGGACGATCTTCTTCCTCACCCTCTACCTGCAACAGGTGCACGGCATGAGCCCGGTGGACGCCGGCGTCCGGCTGCTGCCGATGACCGCCGTGTTCATCGTCGCGTCCCCGATCGCGGGCGCGCTGACCAGCAGGTTCGGCCCGCGGCTGCCGCTCGTCCTCGGGATGGTCTTCACCGCCGTCGCGATGTTCGGCCTGTCCCGGATCGGGGTGGACGCCGCCTACGTGCAGCTCTGGCCGTGGTTCATCCTCATCGGCCTGGCGTTCGGGATGGTCCTCGTCGCCGGGACCGAGGCCATCGTCGGCAACGCGCCCGCCCACCTCGCGGGCGTCGCGGGCGGCTTGCAGCAGACCGCCTCGCAGGTCGGCGGCGTCCTCGGCACGTCGGTGCTGGGTGTGCTGCTGTCCACCAGGGTCGGCGACGTGCTGTTCGGGCGGCTGACCGGCGCGGGCGTCCCCGCGCCCGC
Source organism: Spirillospora sp. NPDC047418 (assembly GCF_040643275.1). NCBI lineage: Bacteria > Bacillati > Actinomycetota > Actinomycetes > Streptosporangiales > Thermomonosporaceae > Spirillospora > Spirillospora sp. NPDC047418. Next base: position 40,151 of record NZ_JBEYTW010000049.1, on the reverse strand, counting down.
GGCCCAGCAGCTGGAGGGCGCCGGCGGGCTCGTGTCGCAGGGCGTCGCGCCCGTCCCGCCCGGCACACCGGACCAGACCGCGGACGCCATCACCACCGGAAGCCACCTCGCGTTCATGGACGGCTTCCAGGAGTCGCTGAGCGTCGCGGCGGCGGTCGCGCTCGTCGCCGTCCTCGCGGCGCTGCTCGTGCGGCGCGGCAACGCCCCGGTCGACGGCGCCGCGGCCGTCTGAGGGCGCCGGGTTAGGCTGCCGGTGTGATGGGTGCGGGTGGGCCGGCCGCGTTCGCGAGGCGGTACGCGATGCCGCTGACGTTCCTCGGGCTGTTCGCCGCCGTGTGGACGGTGCAGGCCCTCGTCCTGCCGCCGCACGCCCGGCACGCGCTGATCGCCTGGGCCAGCACCAACCTGGCCAACCTCGCGGTCGACCCGGTCGGGACGATGGTCGCGTCGGCGTTCGTCGCCGAGGGGGCGCAGGGCGTGCTGATGGTCGCGGCGGCGATCGGGCTGTTCCCGCTCACCCGCCGGTTCGGGAACCTGCGGGCCGTGGTGCTCGTCGCCGCCTCGCACGTCCTCGGCACGCTGGTCAGCCAGGGCATCGTGCTCGTGCGGCTGGAGGCGGGGCTGCTGTCGGACTCGATCCGCACGATCCCGGACGTCGGCCCGTCCTACGTGCTGTGCGCGGCGCTCGTCGCGGCGTTCCTGTACGGGCGCGGGCGGGTGCGGCGGCTGCTGGCGCTGGCCGGCTGGTGCGCGCTCGTGCCCGTCCTGCTGGACGGCCTGCTCGCGCTGCGGGTCGCCGCCGTCGGGCATCTGACCGCGATGCTCGCCGGCGCGCTGATCGGCGGGCTGCTCCTGCTGCTGGAACGCCGCCGCGCGGTGGTGCCCGCCGCCGGCACCGCTGCCGCCGGCACCGCGCGGCCCGGACGGGTCGCGGGCGCCTGACGCGCTGTCAGCCCTGCCCCGGCTCCGGGGCGGGGTTGGCGGTCGGGCTCGGGCTCGCCGTCCCGGAGCCGTCCGCGGGCGGGGTCGACGGGGGATCCGTCGGCGGCGTGGCGGGCGGCGTCGAGCCGTCGTCCGGCGGCGTCGCCGGGTCGGTGGACGGCGGCGGTGTGGTCGCCGGGGGAGTCGTCCCCGGGTCGTCCGGCGTGGTGGACGGCGCCTCCGGCCGCGACGGCGTGTCCGACACGGGCTTCTTGTCCGGAGACGGCTTGCCGGCGGGCGACGTCGCGGGCGGCGCGGGCGCCGTCCCGCCCGGGGTACCGCCCGCCTGCTGCGGCGGGTCGTCGTAGGCGCTGGTCACCGGGTTCCCGGACGGGCTCGGCGAACCGCCCGTCGACCGCTCGGCCCCGGTGCGGCCGGGCAGCGGGTTCTGCGGGACGCCGCTGGTCTGCGCGGACGCCGGGTGCGTCTGGCCCTCGCTCGCCGACGGCACCATCGAGGCGCTGCCGCCGCCCTTGGCCGTCGGCCAGGAGACGAGCAGCCCGATGACGGCGGCGGCCGACGCGGCGACGCCCGCGGCGGCGCCGAGGCCCTTGGACATGCCGCCCGAGATGCCGCGCTTCGGACGCTCCCTGCGCTCCCCGCCGATGACGACGAGCGGGCTCGGCGCGGCGACGCTCGGCAGCGGCCGGGTGGCCTCCTCCTCGCAGGCGGCCAGGACGCGGTCGCGCAGCCAGCCGGGCGCGTGCGCCGGGGCGCGGCGGGCCAGCAGCCGCGGCAGCCGGCCCTTCTCGAACGCGGCGATCAGGTCGAGCTGCGGCTCGGTGGTGCCGCGCATGAGGAGGTCGAGGACGGCCCGCTCCAGCCGCGTCCGCGCGGCGGCGAGCAGCTGCAGGACGGTGTCGGGGGCGATACCGAGGACGCGGGCGATGTCGTGGGGTTCGAGCCATTCGCCCGCCCACAGCAGCAGGACCTCGCGGTGGTCGGAGCGCAGCCCGCCGGCGGCGCGCAGCAGCGGGTCCGGGTCGGCGAACAGCATCCCGCCCTGGACGGCGAGCTCGCCGGTGAAGGCGCCGCGCTCGGCGCAGGCCGTCCGGGACAGCGCGTACAGCCAGAGCACGCTGTCGCCGCGCGGCGGCTGGTGCACGGCCGCGTTGAAGGTGTCGCCGACGGCCGCCGCCGCCAGCTGGTCGCCGACGAGCGACCAGCAGTACGCGTACAGGCGGTCGGCGTGCGCGTCGTACAGCGAGCCCAGGTCCCCGCGCATGTGCCCTCCCGTTCCCGCCCGCCTCGTCCGGCCGTCCGACTGGTCGGCTGACAAATGGTTCATACAGCAGATCAACGGGACTCTAGCGCTTCAGGTCCATGCCTGAGAAGTCCGAGATCGGACGGTATGTCGAATAGCACGGAAGGTAGCCGGGGTCCCTGCGGACGGTGATGTTCACGGAGATTTAAGGAAGTTCCCGAAAATCGGCGGATTCCTGATGCGGTTCAGCAGGGAAGGATTCGAACTCGTTGTCGATTTACCCGAGGAGTCAACGGTGACGCGCCTGACGGTTGATAGTGTCTACCAGCACATTCGCGGTGTCTGCTTCAAGACCGGCCCGCCCGGGACGGTGGGTGCCGAGACCGAGTGGTTCGTGGTCGACGCCGCCGACGCGGCCGCGCACGTCCCGGCCCGGCGGGTGCGCGCGCTCGTCGACCGGGCCGGCCCCCCGGCCGCCGGAAGCAAGATCACCTACGAGCCGGGCGGGCAGCTGGAACTCAGCTCCGCGCCCTTCCGCGGGCTCGGCGCGCTGCACGGCGCGCTCGGCCGCGACATCGCGCACGTGCGCGACGCGCTCGGCGCGGACGGGCTGGCGCTCGCCGGGCACGGCGTCGACCCCGTCCGGCGGCCCCGCTTCCAGGCCGACCATCCCCGCTACGCGTGCATGCGCGACTACTTCCGCGCCGGCGGCTTCCCCGACGCGGGCCTGGCGATGATGTGCTCGACCGCGTCCGTCCAGGTGAACCTGGACATCGGCGCCGACGACCCGGACGCGTCCCGCCGCTGGCGGCTCGCGCACGCGCTCGGGCCGGTGCTGGTCGCCGCGTTCGCCAACTCGCCGCTGCGGGCCGGCCGCCGCACCGGGATGCGCTCGTCCCGGCAGGGCATCTGGACCGAGCTCGACCCGTGCCGCACCCTGCCCGTCCTGCGCGACGGCGCGGACGGCGACCCGGCCGAGGCGTGGACGCGGTACGCGCTCGACGCCCGGGTCATGCTCGTCCACACTGCCGACGGCGCGTGGGTGTCCGACCCGGGCATGTCGTTCCTGGAGTGGCTCGCCAAGGGCGAGCCCGGCGAGGACGACCTGGCCTACCACCTGTCCACGCTGTTCCCGCCGGTCCGGCCGCGCGGCTGGCTGGAGCTGCGGATGATCGACGCGCCGCCCGGCCGGTACTGGGCCGTCCCCGTCGCGGTCGCGACCGCGCTGCTGGACGACCCGGCCGCGTCCCGCGCCGCCGAGGCCGCCGTCGAGCCGGTCGCCGAGCGGTGGGCGGAGGCGGCCCGCCGCGGGCTGTCGGACGCGCCGCTCGCCGCCGCCGCGCGGGCCTGCTTCACCGCCGCCCTCGACGCGCTGCCGCGGCTCGGCGCGTCCGGGCTCGTCCCGGTGGTCGAGGAGTACGCCCGCCGCTACGTCGACCGGGGCCGCAGCCCCGCCGACGACGCACCATCACCCCTGTCCGAGGAGGAACAGACATGGCCCTGACGGACTCCCCGGGCCCGACCGACATGCACGGCATCGACACGCATGACGAGGACGCGCTCAAGGAACTCATCGCCGGCGAACTGGGCGCGGCGCGGGACCGCAGCTTCGGCCTCACCACCGACGTCCTCGCCGTGGACGACCTCACCGCGCAGGTGTCGCCGCTGATGTCGCCGCTCGTGTGGGACCTCGCCCACATCGGCAACTACGAGGAACTGTGGCTGCTGCGCGCGGCGGCGGGCCGGGAGGCGATGCGCCCGGAGATCGACGACCTGTACGACGCGTTCGAGCATCCGCGCGCGGAGCGCCCGGCACTGCCGCTCCTGGCACCGGACGAGGCCCGCTCCTACATCGGCACGGTCCGCGCCAAGGTCCTCGACTCGCTGGGGTCCGCGCGGTTCGACACGGCGAATCCGCTCACGTCGGGCGGGTTTGTGTACGGGATGGTCGTCCAGCACGAGCACATGCACGACGAGACCATGCTCGCCACCCATCAGCTGCGCCAGGGCGCTCCCGCGTTGCTCGACCCCTTGGCCGAGCCACTGCAGAAGCCCGCCGGAGCCGCCGTGGCGGACGAGGTGCTCATCGAGGCGGGCCCCTTCCTGATGGGTACCTCGGACGACCCGTGGGCGTACGACAACGAACGTCCCGTACACCTCGTCGACCTGCCTGCGTACTACATCGACGCGGAGCCGGTGTCCAACGCCGCCTACATCGCCTTCATGGAGGCGGGCGGATACGACGACCCGCGCTGGTGGGACCCCGCCGGATGGGACTGGCGCAACAGCAGCGGCAAACGCGCCCCCGCCTTTTGGACGAGGGAGGGAGGGCAGTGGATGCGGCGCCGGTTCGGACGGACGGAACCCGTCCCGCCCGGCGAGTCCGTCCAGCACGTGTGCTGGTACGAGGCCGACGCCTACGCGCGGTGGGCCGGCAAGCGGCTGCCGACCGAGGCCGAATGGGAGAAGGCAGCCCGCTGGGACCCCGCCACGCAGCACTCAAGGCGCTACCCCTGGGGCGAGGTGTACGAGGAGGGACGCGCGAACCTCGGGCAGCGCACGCTGCACCCGTCCGATGCCGGCTCCTACGCGTCGGGTGCCTCGGCCTACGGAGTGAGGCGCCTCCTAGGGGACGTGTGGGAGTGGACGTCGACCGACTTCCACGGCTACCCCGGCTTCCGCTCCTTCCCCTACAAGGAGTACTCGGAGGTCTTCTTCGGCCCCGACTACAAGGTGCTGAGGGGCGGTTCCTGGGCGACGCACCCGCTCGCCGTACGCGGATCGTTCCGCAACTGGGACTACCCCGTCCGGCGGCAGATCTTCTCCGGTTTCCGCTGCGCCCGCACCCCGGGGGAGGTCCACTGAATGTGCCGCCACCTCGGCTACCTCGGGCCTGAGCGGACCCTGCACTCGCTCGTCTACGACGGCGAGCACTCGCTGGAGACCCAGGCGTACGCGCCGCGCATGACGCAGGGCAACCTGCTGAACGCCGACGGGTTCGGCGTCGGCTGGTACCAGGACGGCGCGCCCGTCCGGTTCCGCCGCGCCCAGCCCCTGTGGACCGACCAGTCGTTCCGCGAGGTCGCCGGAGCCGTCCGGGCGTCCTGCGCGGTCGCGGCGATCCGGTCGGCGACCGCCGGGTTCCCCGTGGACGAGTCGTGCGCCCAGCCGTTCCGCGCCGGGCGCTGGCTGTTCAGCCACAACGGCATCGTCGAGGGCTTCGGCGGCGTCGAGGCCAAGCTCCGCGAGATGGCCGGCGACGTCGTCCAGTCGTTCGGCGAAGGGGTGCCCGACGCCCGTGCCCCGGTCGACTCGGCGCCGCTGTTCGCGCTCGCCGTCCGGCACTGGCGGGACGGCCAGCCGCTCGGCGACGGCCTCGCCGCCGTCGTCACCGCGATCACCGCGCTCGCCCCCGGCCGCTACAACCTGCTCGCCTCCGACGGCACCGCCCTGGCCGCCACGACCTGGGGCGACTCCCTGTTCGTCCGGGAGGACGGGGACGCGGTCCAGATCGCGTCCGAGCCCCTCGACGGCACCCCCGGCTGGCGGCGGGTGCCCGACCGCTCCCTCGTCACCACCGGACCCGGCACCGGCGTCCGCATCGCCTCCCTGTGAAGGAGAACCACCCGTGGATCGGTTCCTGACCGCCGACGACCTCGCCAAGACGCTCCGCCAGGACGTCCGGGCGGGGCTCACCGGCACACCCAAGACCCTGCCGCCCAAGTGGTTCTACGACGAACGCGGCAGCGCGCTCTTCGAGGAGATCACCAAGCTGGCGGAGTACTACCCGACGCGGCGCGAGCGGGAGATCCTCGCCGCGCACGCGCCCGGCATCGCCGCGGCCACCGGCGCCCGGACCCTGCTCGAACTCGGCGCCGGATCGGGGGAGAAGACCCGCCTGCTGCTCGACGCCCTCGCCGGCACGCTCCGCTCCTACGTGCCGGTGGACGTGAGCGGCGAGTTCCTCGACGAGGCCGCCGCCGGGATCGCCGCCGACCACCCGGGCCTGGCCGTCCGGGCCGTCGCCGCCGACTACGAGCAGCACCTGCCGCTGCTGCCCGGCGGCGAGCGGCGGCTCATCGCCTTCCTCGGCGGGACGATCGGCAACATGCCGCCCGCCGAGCGGATCGGGTTCCTCGGCGGCGTCCGCGCCACCATGGACGACGGCGACTTCCTGCTGCTCGGCGCCGACCTCGTCAAGGACGAGGGGCGCCTCGTCCGCGCCTACGACGACGCGGCCGGCATCACCGCCGAGTTCAACCGCAACGTCCTCTATGTCATCAACCGGGAACTGGACGCCGACTTCGACCCGGAGGCGTTCGAGCACGTCGCCGCCTGGAACGCGGCGGAGGAGTGGATCGAGATGCGGCTGCGGTCCACGCGCGACCAGGACGTCCGCGTCGGTGGGCTCGACCTCGCCGTGTCGTTCGCGGCGGGGGAGGAGATGCGTACCGAGATCTCCGCCAAGTTCCGCCGCGAGCGCCTCGCGGCCGAACTCGGCGCGGCCGGCATGGAGATCGCCGAGTTCTGGACGGACGGGAACGGCGACTTCTCCCTCACCCTCGCCCGCCCCGCCGGCTGAGCGCCGGCTCCTCCGGACCGGGCGGGCTCAGCCCTTCCGGACCGGGTGGGCGAGGCCCAGCCGCTTGATGTCCGCGGCCAGGCGGGTCGCCACGTACCGGTGGCCCGCCGGGGTCGGATGGGTCCGGTCGGCCTTGATGAAGTACGCCGCGTTGCCGGTGCCCGCCGGCCGGTCGCCGGTGATCCACTTCTCGCCGATCGGGTCGATGAACGGGACGCCGAGCTGCCCGGCGAGGCCCTTCAGCGCGTCCCGGACCGCGATCGCCCCCGGCACCGGGGAGCCCGTCCCCCACAGCGGCCCGAGCAGCACGATGTGCGTGCCGGGCCAGCGCTGCCGGGCGCGTTCGAGCAGCAGGTGCGCCGCCGCCGCGACCTGCGGCGCCGGGACCCGCCAGTCGTTGTGGCCGCCGGACACGATCAGCATGTCCGGCGCGGGGCGCCAGCCGAGCTGGCTCTCGAACAGGCCGAGGAACGCCTGCGGCCCGCGCCCCTTCACGACGTACCCGGTGCCGGAGCGGCCGCCGACGACGACCTGCCAGCCGAACAGCCGCGCGGTCGCGGACGCGTACGTCGACTCCGGCTGGACGCCCCGGTCGCCGACCGTGTAGCTGTCGCCGAGGAACATCACCACGGACGGGGCCCTGCGGGCCTCCGCGTCCTTCGCGGAGCCCTTGACGGCGCCCTTGGCGGGCCCGCTCCCCGGGCCGTCGGCCGCGGCCGGCTTGTGCACCGAACCCGCGAGCACGGAGCAGCCGGTGGCCGGCAGGACCGCCACCAGGCAGAGGCACAGCACGAAAGTCGCCGCGCCGCGTCGGCCGCGGCGAGATGTCATGGAGGACCACCCAAAAAGTTCCAGGGGATGCACCCTGCATATTACTGATTCGCCGCCCTCGCCGGGGCTCGTCGCGGTCTACATCGTCCGTTCACCGCGGGCTCACCTCGCGGATCGCGGCGGGAAACCCGGGGGCGGGAGGGTGCCGCGGTGACGATGACCGGGCGGGAACGGCTGAGCGAACTCGACCTGCTGCGCTTCGCGGCGGCGCTGGCGGTGGTGCTGTACCACTTCACGGGCTTCGGCGGCGCCGGGCCGTGGCCGTCGCCCGCGCGCGAGGTGTTCCCCGAGATCGCGGCGGTCACCCGGTTCGGGTACCTCGGCGTCGACCTGTTCTTCGTGATCAGCGGGTTCGTGATCCTGATGAGCGCGTGGGGGCGCGGGCCGGGCGAGTTCGGGGTGTCGCGGCTCGTCCGGCTGATGCCGGCGTACTGGGCGAGCGTGCTGCTGGGCGCGGTCGTGTACGCGCTGTTCCGGCAGGGGAACGGTGTGCCGGGCCTCGTCCTGCCGAACCTGACCATGCTGCAGGGCGGGCTCGGCCTGCGGAACGTGGACGCCGTCTACTGGACGCTCTGGGTCGAGCTCCACTTCTACGTGCTCGTCGCCGTGCTGGCGAGCATCGGCATCACCTACCGGTCGTGCCTCGTCTTCATGGCGGTCTGGCTGTTCGCCGGGGTGTACGCCGACGAGGCCGGCAACGACCTGCTCCAGGTGATGCTGATCCCGACGTGGAGCTGCTACTTCATCGCGGGCATGGCGCTCTACATGATCCACAAGTTCGGGCCGACGCTGCTCCTGTGGGGATACGTGGCCGTGTCGTACCTGATCGCGCTGCACTGGGGCGCCTGGCGGGCCGAGCACGTCTTCCGGGGCGCGAACGAGATCGCGGTCAGCGCCGTCATCACCGGGATCTTCGCGGTGATGATCCTGGTGGCGACCGGCCGGCTGCGGCGGCTGCGGTGGTCCCGGCTGACGGTCCTGGGGGGGCTCACGTATCCGCTCTACCTCGTGCACTCGCAGCTGGCGCTGCCGCTGCTGGACGCGCTGTACCCGTCCGCCGGCCGGTGGACGGCGCTGGCACTGGTGCTCGCAGCGTCGCTGCTCGGCGCGTACGCCGTCCACCGGCTGGTCGAGCGTCCGGGGGCGGTCTGGATGCGCGCCCGCCTGCGCGCTTCGCTGGAGCCCATGCGGCGCCGGGCGGAACCCTCTAGATTTGCCGATCATGGTGGATGGCGCGGTGCTGATCTCAACGCTGATCAGCCTCGTGTGCGCACCCCGGTCGACGCGGCGCGCAGGTGAACCCGGTGCGGCCCGCCGGGCCCGTCGGTGGGCCCGTCCGGAGACGTTCCTCGCCCTGGTGGTCGGGCTCGTGTACGTCAACCAGGTGCTCTTCACCGTCTACATGCTGCGCGTCCACGACGGTGACGCGTCCTTCATCGGCGCGTACCTGCCGGAGGGGTATTTCGCCCTCGCGGACGGTTCGGCCATGCGTGGCCTGGCCGAGCACTTCCCCAAGCCCGAACTGCTCGCACCGTCCCTGCTGCGGGTGCAGGCGTTCCTTGAACTGCCGTTCGCCCTCCTCGCCTACGTAACGGTTCTCCGCTGGCTGGATCGCGGCCTGTACCGGCGCCTGGCGGGTTCATGGCTGGTGTGGGCGGCGTCGCTGTCCTACACGTTCGTCTTCTGCGTGGTGGAGTGGGACCTGCACAACCCCTACACGGTGGACGACATCGTCATCCGGGTGTGCTCAGCTGTGCTCACACCCTTCCTCCTCCAGTGGTTGGCCAGGCAGGAAGAGGGCGACTCCGAGCGTGCTTCGTTTGCGCAGATGCTTCTCTTCGCCGTATCCACCTGGGCCTTGGGGCACCTCGTCCTGTTCGTGTACGACACCGCCCTGCTCTACAACCTCGGCCATCTGGGCGGACGTCTGCCGAGCGCGCTCGTCGCGCTCTGCGTTCTCGTGGGCGCGCGCGCAGCCTCGTCCCGCCTTCCGGACGGTGAAGCCGGTATCGCGCTGTCGTCCGTGGTCGCCGGTCTGCGGTGGGCGCTGCTGCTCTTCTTCGTCCCGGCCCTGGCAGTCCGGTACGGCGTGAACTTCGGCACACCGCTCATCGCCGCGGCCGCCGGCCTGACCATCTGCCTGGCCGCCGCGACATGCGCCCTGCGGGAGACGCTCTCGGGCACCGGCACGGCGCGCATGGCCGTGTGGGCGGCGCAGACGGCGGCGGCACTCCTTGTAGGGGCCGCGGCCGGGTACGCCGCCCTCCAGTTGGTGACGGACACCTATTACGAAGCGGGCCTTCTCAGGGCGGCGGGCACCGCCTTCGCCGTTGCCGTCGCCGTGTGCGCGGTGACCGACCGGTGGCTCGCCCGCCGCCGTACTCCTACACCTGTGTGACGTTCTCGGCAGGGCCGGCGCTGAAGGAAATGTGAGCGTTCGGCCGATGTGAGCGGGCATCGGCCGAACGCCCTCCCTCCGGCGGGCCCGCATCCCCCGGTCGGGCCCGCCGGAGGCTCCACGACTGGAACGGTCCCGTCAGGTCAGGCGGGGTCGTCCGGCGGCCGCAGCTCGTCGGTGTAGCTCACCGAGAGGCGCCGCATCACGCCCGACTCGTCGAGGGAGTACTGGCCGAGGCGCCACAGCGGCGGCGAGTAGGCGTGGATCGACACGCTCGCGTCCTCGACGCCGGTGAGCCGGTGGATGTGGTCGGGGCCGAAGGCGAACGACTCGCCCTCGGTGACCACCGTCCGCCGCGGCTCGCCGCCCATGCGCGGGTTGTTCTCCTCGATGGCCCCGGCGACGACGCGGACGGCGCCGGAGGACACGTCGTGGTCGTGCCATCCGGTGTCGTTCTCCGGCGTCCAGCACAGCAGCCAGACGTCGACGTGCTCGTCCCGGTGGAGGGACGCGTAGTGGCGGCGCCCCTCGGGGAACGCGACGTGCTGCCGCCACAGGCCGGGCCGCCCGGCCAGGTCGTCGACCAGCTCCCGCAGTTCGCGCTCGTCGAGGGGGCGGCCGGGCAGGTTCTCGAAGCCGGCGGCGCGGGGCAGGACCTCCGAAGACACGGTTCCATTCCTTTCCGTTTCAGTTGCCGGACGCGGTTCCGGGCGCGGAGAATCCGCAGCGCAGAGGGGACTGAACCGCATCAGTAAACCGTTTCAGTGAACCGCTTCAGTCGTCCTTCCGTCAAGGGCGGCTCCGTTGTTCTGTCGGCGGCGGGCTCTAGGGTTGGAGGGATGTCGGAGAAGCGCAAGCGCGCGACCATCCGAGAAGTGGCGCAGGCGACCGGTTTGTCGCCTGCCGCGGTGTCGTACGCGCTGCGCGGCATCCAGACCTCGGAGGAGACGCAGGAGCGGGTCCGCGCCGCGGCGGACGAGCTCGGCTACGAGGCCCACCCGATCGCGCGCGCCCTCGCCAGCGGCCGCACCGGCCAGGTCGGGCTGCTGTGCGGCTCCCTGGAGGACTACTGGCAGCAGTCCCTCGCCGTCGCCATCGGCCGGGCGCTGCTCGCCCGCGACCGCTACGCCCTCATCGTGGACGCGGGCGGCGATCCCGAGCGGGAGCTGGCGCTCGCCCGCCGGCTCCGCGACCAGCGGGTCGACGGCCTGATCGTGCAGCCGCTCGACCCGTCCGCCGCGCTGTGGTCGGAGCTGGCCGCGGCGGTCCCGGTCGTGTCCATCGGCGACGCGCTCCACGGCGGGCAGGCGCAGGGCGAGGTCGTGTTCGACAACCGGCGCGGCGTCACGCTCGCGCTGGAGCACCTGCACGGCCTCGGGCACCAGCGCGTCACCGTGTTCACCCCGACGCGGGCGAGCACCCCCGACCGCCCCGCCGACGTGCACGTCAACGCCGAGGCCGAGCGGCTGGGGCTGCGGGTGGACGTCGTGGTCGTGCCGCAGTCCCTCGGCGCGGCCACCGAGGTCGCGCTGCGGGTGCTCGGCGGCCCAGGCCGCCCGTCCGCCGTGTTCTGCTTCGCCGACTCCATCGCCTACGGGGTCTACGCCGCGACGCGCGAGCTGGGGCTCGCCGTGCCCGGCGACGTGGCGGTCTGCGGCTACGACAACCATCCGATGTCGGCGCTGCTCACCCCGCCGCTCACCACCGTCGACTGGGACATCGACGGCATCGTGCACTCCGCCGTCCGGCTCGTCGTCGACGTCATCGACGGCAAGCCGCGCAAGCGCCGCGTGGTGCGCGAGCCGTCGCTGCGCGTCCGCGCGTCCACGGGCGGCGCGCCCGGGTAGGGGCGCTACGGATGCAGCCGGGCCAGCCGGGGCAGGAGGTCCGCCGCCGCCGCGATGTCGGTGTCGAGCGGCCGGTCCTCGACGCGCGGGTCGAGGACGCCGCCGGCCATGTCGACCGCCGCCCGCAGCGGCCCGCCGGACGGCGCGCGCCCCTGCATCCGCAGCGCCCGGACGGCGGCGACCAGCTCGCAGCCGAGCCCGAGCCGGTAGGCGGCGACGGCGTCGGTCGTGGCTCGCGCCGACTGGGTGGAGAAGCCCGCGTGCTCCTCGACGCCCCGCGACAGGACCGCGCTGCCGAGCGCCGCCGGGGTCGCCAGGCGCCGGACGTCGGCGAGGCACGAGTGCGCCACGTACTCCAGGATCATGATCCCCGACGACGCCTCGGTGGCGCCCTGGAAGGGGTAGAGGCCGGTGAACGACGGCTCGGCGAGCGTCCCGAGCCGGGCGGCGGCGAGCGCCATCGTCTGGAACAGCGCGGCGCGGGCCGAGTCGAGCGCGAGGCCGACGTAGGCGGTGTGGAAGTTGCCGTTGTGCCAGACCGTCCGGCCGGCGGCGTCGACCAGCGGGTTCTCGGCGGCGGCGTTGATCTCGCGGGCGACGACCCGCTCGGCGTGGCCGGCCGCCTCCAGCGCCGGCCCGTGCACCTGCGGGAACGCCCGGTACCCGTAGGGGTCCTGGATGCGCATCGGCGCGGGCTGGTCGAAGGCGAGCAGCGCCCGCATCGCCGCCGCCGCGTCCTGCTGGCCGGGGTGCGGGCAGGCGTCCTGCACCGGCTGCGCGTACGGCTCGCCCGACCCCCGGACGGCGAAGTGCGACAGCGCCGCGACGACCGTGGACGCGCGCAGCATCTCCCGCAGGTCGGCGACCGCGAGCGCCGCCTCACCGAGCGTCGCGGCGTTGGAGCTGATGAACGCGAGCGCGTCGGCGGACTGCAGCCGGTAGCCGGGGCCGCGCGGCGGCGCCTCCTCCGGGTCGGCCAGCCACGGCCGCTCGCCGAGCAGGCACAGCGCGGTCGACGCGAGCGCCGTCAGGTCGCCGGTGCCGATCGCCCCGTACACCGGCACCGGGGGAAGGAGACCCAGATTGAGGACGTCCGCGAGGGCCTGCAGCGCGCCCGGCTCCACCCCCGACCCGCCCGCCGCGATCTGGTTCAGCCGGACGGTCAGCATCGCCCGGACGATCTCCGGCGCGACCAGCGGCCCGGCCCCGGCGGCGTGGCTGCGCAGCAGGCGCAGGCCGTGCGCGTCGGCGTCCTCCCATTCGACGTCCACGACGCGGTTGGCGCCGACCCCGGTGGTCCGCCCGTACACCGGCTGCGACGCGGCGATCTCGCGGGCGGCGCGCCAGGCGGCGCGGGCCCGATCGGCACCGTCCGGGGCTATGGCAACTGTCACATCTTCGCGGGCGGCGCGCACCACCTGGGCGCAGGTGAGCGAGGTCCCGTCGATAACGATTCGGCTGTTCTCCACCCGGCAGCGCTACTTTCCCCGTTTTACCGGTAGTTATGCTCAACATCTCACGTTCCGGACAAGCTGGGACACCGAGGTGACCGTACCCATTGGTTACGGTTGGGTAGTAGGCCGGAATCGATCATCGGCGTCACGGGCGCCCAACGAGGACGTGAATCGTTGATCACCTTTGAGGGCGTCACCAAGCGCTACCCGGGCGGCACCGTCGCCCTGGACGATGTCAGCCTCGAATGCCCCACGGGCCGCATCACGGTGTTCGTCGGCACGTCCGGCGGCGGCAAGACCACGGCGCTGCGGACCATCAACCGGATGGTCGACCCCACCTCCGGCCGGGTCCTCATCGACGGGCAGGACGTCCGCGAGCGCAAGCCCGCCGAGCTGCGGCGCGGCATCGGCTACGTCATCCAGCACGCCGGGCTGTTCCCGCACCGCACCGTCCAGGACAACATCGCCACCGTCCCCTACCTGGTCGGCTGGAACAAGAAGAAGGCGCGGGAGCGGGCACTGGAGCTGATGGAGCGGGTCGGGCTGGAGCCGTCGATGGCCAGGCGCTACCCGTTCCAGCTGTCCGGCGGCCAGCAGCAGCGCGTCGGCGTCGCGCGGGCGCTCGCCGCCGACCCGCCGATCATGCTGATGGACGAGCCGTTCAGCGCCGTCGACCCCGTCGTCCGCGGCGTGCTGCAGGACGAGTTCCTCCGCCTCCAGGACGAACTGCACAAGACGATCGTGTTCGTCACCCACGACATCGACGAGGCCATCAAGCTCGGCGACCGGATCGCGGTGTTCGAGACCGGCGGCAAGCTCGTCCAGGTCGACAGCCCCGAGGACCTGCTGGCCCGCCCGGCGAGCGACTTCGTCGCCGGCTTCATCGGGCACGACCGCGGCATCCGGCGGCTGTCGTTCGTCCCGTCCTCGTCGGTGCCGCTGAACGAGCGGGACGTCCTGCCGTCCGGCACGCCCGTGTCGGAGGCGCCCGCGGAGGGCTGGGTGCTGGTCCTGGACGGCGAGCGGCGCCCGCTGGGCTGGGCCTCGGCGGACGTCCTGCCGCCGTCCGGCGTGCTGGGGGACGCGCGGCTCGCGCCGATCGGGCACACCTTCGACGTCGAGACCGACTCCGTCCGGGCCGCGCTGGACGCCGCGATCCTGTCGCCGTCCGGCCGCGCCGTGAGCGTCGACTCCGGCGGGCGCCTCGTGGGCGTCGCCGACCAGCAGGACCTGAGCGCCGCCATCGCCCGCTCCGGCCGCGACGTCGAACCCGGCGCCGGCGCGGCCGGCGACACGGGCGCGCCGTCCCTCGCGAAGGAGGGCGGCTGATGGACATCGACTGGGGCTGGATCGGCGAGCACACCGACTCGCTCGGCGAGCACGCCGTCCTGCACCTGCGGCTCGCGCTGCTGCCGGTGCTGTTCGGGCTGCTCATCTCGCTGCCGGTCGGCGTGCTGTGCCGCCGCTGGAGCTGGCTGTACCCGCCGGCGCTGACGCTCGCGAACGTGATGTACGCGATCCCGTCGCTCGCGCTGTTCATGCTGTTCATCGACTACACGGGCCTCAACCCGGCCACGGTCATGATCCCGCTGACCCTCTACAGCCTGTCGGTGCTCGTCCCGAACGTGGTGGACGGGCTGGCGTCGGTGTCCGAGCCCGTCCGGCAGGCGGCCACCGCGATGGGGTTCGGGCCGCTGCGCCGGCTGCTGCAGGTCGAGCTGCCGATCGCGGTGCCGATCGTCATCGCCGGGACGCGGGTCGCCGCCGTCTCGTCCATCAGCCTCGTCGCCGTCGGCCAGCTGATCGGGCAGGGCGGGCTCGGCGCCGACATCATCCGCGGCTACCAGCTCCAGTTCCAGACGCAGATCGTCGCCGCGACGGCCCTGATCATCCTGCTGGCCCTCGCGACGGACGCGCTCCTCGTCCTGGTCCAGCGCCTGCTCACCCCGTGGGCCCGAGCCAGGGGAGCGTCCGCGTGAACGGCCTGTGGAACCAGTTCGACCTGTTCTGGAGCTGGCTGACCGCCTCGTCCCAGTGGCACGGCGCCGACGGCATCCCGCACCGGCTGCTCCAGCACCTCTACTACAGCGGCGTGTCGCTGCTGGCCGCCGCCGTGATCGGGCTGGCGCTCGGCCTGCTGATCGGCCACACCGGCCGCGGCGGCTTCCTGGCGATCACCCTCGCGAACTTCGCCCGCGCCATCCCCACGTTCGGGCTCATCCTGTTCATCGTCGTGATCGAGTACAGCATCACGCCGGTGCTGATCGCGCTGGTGGCGCTGGCCGTCCCGCCGATCCTGGTGAACACCTACGAGGGCATCCGCGGGGTCGACGCCGACGCGAAGGACGCGGCGCGCGGCATGGGCATGACCGGCTGGGGCGTGCTGTGGCACGCGGAGCTGCCGATGGCGCTGCCGCTGATCCTGCTCGGGCTGCGCACGTCCGCGATCCAGGTCGTCGCCACCGCCACCATCGCCGCCTACCCGGGGTTCGGCGGCCTCGGCCGCTACATCATCGACGGGCTGGCCCGCAACGACTACCAGCTCGTCATCGGCGGGACCGTGCTCGTCGTGCTGCTGGCCCTGATCGTCCAGCTCGTCTTCGCGGCGCTGCGCCGCGTCGTGATCTCGCCGGGGCTGCTCGGCTCCGCCCGTTCCTCCTGACCGAAGGACAACGACCATGAAGAAACTCATCCGTGGCGCGGCGATCGGCCTCGCGGCCGTCCTGGCGCTGTCGGCCTGCGGCGGCGGAGACTCCGGCGACGACAAGAACCCGCTCTCCGGCGGCGGCAAGAGCGGCACGATCACCGTCGGCGGCGCCAACTTCCCCGAGAGCAACCTGCTCGCCGAGATCTACGCCCAGGCCCTCGAGGCCAAGGACATCAAGGTCACCCGCAAGTTCGACATCGGCGCCCGGGAGATCTACTACGACCAGGTCGTCAAGGGCGGCATCAGCGTGATGCCCGAGTACAACGGCGCCCTGCTGACCACGTCGGTCGACAAGAACAGCACGGCCGCGACCACCGAGGAGATCAACGCCGCCCTCAAGGCGAAGCTGCCGCCGTCGGTGGAGATCCTCGACTCGGCCGCCGCCGAGGACAAGGACTCCGTCACCGTCAACCCGCAGACGGCCGCCAAGTACAACCTGAAGTCCATCGCCGACCTCAAGCCGGTCGCCAAGGACCTCACCATCGCCGGGCCGTCGGAGTTCAAGACCCGCCAGCAGGGCCTGGTCGGCCTGGAGAAGGTCTACGGCCTGGAGTTCAAGAAGTTCCAGCCGTTCGACGCCGGCGCGCAGGCCACCCTGGTGAAGCTCCTCACCGAGAACAAGATCCAGGCCGCCGACCTGTTCACCACCGACCCGACCATCCAGCAGAACAAGCTGGTCGTCCTCGAAGACCCCGAGAACGTCTTCAGCGCCCAGAACGTCACGCCGCTGGTCAACAAGGAGGCGGTGAACGACCAGGCGAAGGCGGCCCTGAACGGCGTCTCCGCCAAGCTCACCACCCAGGATCTCCTGGACATGATGAAGCGCATCGCCATCGACAAGGACGACCAGGAGAAGGTCGCCGAAGACTGGCTGAAGAAGTCCGGCCTCGCCTGACCCCCGCTCCGCAAAAGGCCCGCCGCGCACCGCGCGGCGGGCCTTCGCGCTGCCGGTCACACCGGCGTCGGCACGACCCGGTAGGGCTCGATCCAGTCCCGCACCCGCAGGTCGGGGAAGTCGACGGCGACCCTGATCTTCGTGTTGGAGTCGGATCGGAGCGACTGCTCCAGCAGCCCCTGCGCGACCACGCTGCGGATCGTCAGCCCGTCGGCGATGACGGTCCCGTCGCGCAGGACGCGCGCCCGGTGCCCCACCGCGAGCCCCTCGACGGGGTCCGCGGTCAGCACGTAACTCCTGGTCGGCAGGACCATGCACCGGATCACCGACCCGGTGGACTCCAGGGCGGTGACGCTGAGCGTGGGCGTCCGCTCCTCCGTCGACTCCGGGGCGGGCACGGCGTAGGCGAGGACGGTGTCCCCGTCGCGCAGGTCGGGATGCCCGAGGTAGAGCGTTCCGTGCCCGCCCGCCGCCAACTCGTCCAGCGGCCGTCCGGTGGCATCGGTCAGAAGGATCAGCCGCAGCGCGTCGGCCACCGGCCGGCCGCCGCGCACGACCCGCACTCGGTCGCCCGCCCGCAGGCGTCCCTCGCCGCCCTCGACCTGCGCGCCCGGCCCCGCCAGCGGATCGCCGGCCGCGCCGCGCACCGTCGCCCGCCCGAGCGGCTGCTCCCGCTCGCCCGGCACGGACCAGCACCCCACCGACGGCTCCGCGCGCGTGTAGAACTCGTACTGGTCGTCCACGCGGACCTCGCCGTGCCCGGCCGCCACCGCGACCTTGCGGAACTGGCCGATCGCCGCCCGCGCCTCCAGCCGCGTCCCGATGACCTTCTCCCTGATCAGCGCGCCGGCGCGGAGGTCCTCGGCGATCAGCACCCCGCCCCGGAACAGCCGCGCCCGGACGCCCTGCGCAAGCTCACCGCCCTGCCCCCGGCCCTGGGGCAGCTCGCCGAACCCCGGTACGTCCCGGAAGCTCGACACCCTCATCCAGCAGTGCCGCCGCTCGCCGAGCCAGGCGGAATGCGCAGCCATGAGGTGTCCCCAATCGTCCCGATGCCGCCGGAGATCCGGCAGCCTACCGCCGGTGCGGGCGGCGGGGTCAGGCCGCGGGGGCGACGCGCTTGCTGTAGGACGTGATCGGGGCGGTCTCCACGCGCTCGACGCCGTCCAGCGTCCCGATCCGGTCGGCGAGGTAGGCGTAGAGGGCGTCCTCGTCGCGGCAGACGGCGATGGCGAGAAGGTTGTGCGGTCCGGTGGTCGCGCCGACGAAGGCCGCTTCGGGGTCGCCCGCCAGGGCCCGCGCGATGGCGGTGAGCCGGGACGGGACGACGGTCAGCCAGAGCAGGCACTGGGCCGAGAAGCCGAGCAGCGCCGGGTCGACCTCCACGTCGAAGTGCAGCGCGCCGGACCGGCACAGAGCCTCCAGCCTGCGGCGGACCGCCGATTCCGACCAGCCGACGTGGCGCGCGAGGCTCGGGTAGGCGGCGCGGCCGTCGGCGGCGAGGGCGGGCAGCAGCCGCCGGTCGAGGTCGCCGAGGACGACCGGCGCGGCGCCGGCGGGGGCCGTCGGCGGCGCGAGCGCGCAGACCTGCTCGGCCGTGAGCGCCGACGTCCGGCCGAACCAGCGGCGGTCCATCAGGTGGCGCAGCAGCCGGTCCGCCCGCACATCGAGGATCTGCGGGTGCCGGGTCAGCGCCGCGAGCGGAGCGGGCCGTCCGGCGGGCGCGCGCAGGATGCAGATGACCTCGGTGCCGCTCGACAGCACGGTCACCCACGCGGTGTCGGGCCGCCGCGCCAGCGACCGGGCCAGTGCGCCGGCGGCGGCGGGCGGCACGCGCAGGCGCACGAGCCACTCGGCGTGGCCGAGGCCGCGCGTGTCGACGACGGCGGTGACGCGGGCGGCGCCGGCGGCGCGCAGCCGGGCGAAGCGGCGGGCCACCGTCCGGTCGGACACGTCGAGGACGCCCGCGATCGTGCTGAAGGGGGCACGCCCGTCGAGATGGAGCGCGTGCAGCAGCCGCAGGTCGACCGGGTCGAGGATGACCGAATCCACCCGCCCATGGTAGTTCGACGTCGGATCGCGGCGTCTCCGGCGCCCGCGGGGGACGGGGCGACGGCCGCCGTCGCAGCATCCCCGTATGGCAGACGACAAGCACGACATCCGCGGTTTCCACCACGCCGGCATCGTGACCCGCGACCTGGACGCGCTGGAGCGCACCTACCTCTCCTTCGGGTTCACCCTGAGCCCCCGTTCACGGCACCTGCTGAACGAGCGTCCCGGCGAGCCGCCGGTTCCGGGATGCACGGCCAACCGGTGCGCGCTCTTCGGCGGCGCGTACATCGAACTGCTGGGCATCGTGGACGAGTCGGCGCCCGACCCCTGGCGCACCAAGGCGATGATCGCCGACTACGCGGGGTTCCGGCTGCTGAACTTCGACACCGGCGACGCCGTGGCCACCGACCGGCGGCTGACCGCCGGCGGGCTGCGCACCTCCGGCGTCCTCGACCTGGAACGCGACGTGGACACCGAGGACGGGACCCGCACCATGCGGGCCCGCGCCCTGCACCTCGACCCCCGCACGACCCCCGAGGCGTACGTGGGGATCGCGCAGCACCTCACCCGCGAGTACGTCCACCAGCCGCGCTACCTGCGGCATCCCAACGGCGCGCGCGCCCTGGAGGCGGTGCTGATCGTGGTCGACGACGGCGCGGCCGACGCGGTCATCGCCCGGTACGCCCGCATCCTGCGGACCGAGCCCCGGATGCACGGACCGCGCACAGTGCTGGAGCTGGCGGCCGGGCGCCTGGAACTCGTCCGGGCCTCGCGGGCGGAGGAGGTGCTGCCCGGCGAGCCCGTCCCGGCTGAGTCCTACCTGGCCGCGATGACCGTCGCGGTCGACGACGTCGCCGCCGCGCGCACGATCGTCGAGAACGGCGGCACAGCGACCCGCGCCGTCGACGGAGGCTTCACCGTGTCCGCCCGCGACGCCCACGGCGCCGCGCTGCTCTTCACCGCCCGATGATCGCCGAGACGGCCGCGGGCCGCGTCCGCGGCGTCCCCGCCGGCCCGGTCACCGCCTTCCGCGGCATCCCCTACGTGCTCGCCGACCGGTTCGCCCCGCCCCGGCCGGTGCCGCCGCGGCCCGGCGTGCGGGACGCCGCCGCGCCCGGCCCGGCCGCACCGCAGCACCCCTCCCGGCTGGAACGCGTGATGGGCGCCTTCCGGACGCCGCAGGCCGAGCAGTGCCTCTACCTGAACGTATGGGCACCGCCCGGCGAGGGCCGTCCGGTCCTGGTGTTCGTGCACGGCGGCGGCTTCATGAGCGGCTCCGGCGGACTGGACTGGTACGACGGGGCGGAGCTGGCCGCGAGCGGCGACATGGTGGTGGTGACCCTCAACTACCGCCTCGGCGCGCTCGGGTTCCTCCGCCTGCCCGGAGTGAGCGACGGCAATCTCGGGCTGCTCGACCAGCTGGCCGCGCTGCACTGGATCCGCGACAACATCGCGGCCTTCGGCGGCGACCCCGGCAACGTCACGGTGTCCGGGCAGTCCGCGGGTGCCCAGTCCATCCTGGCGCTGCTCTCCGGCGGGCGGGCGCGGGGGCTGTTCCGGCGCGCGATCCTGCAGAGCGCCCCCGCCGGCATGCTCCCCGCCCCGCCGGACGAGGCCGAGCGCACGAGCCGCCTCCTGCTGGACGAACTGGGCATCGAGCCGGACCGCGCCGACCGGCTCGCGGACGTCCCGGTCGCCGGCCTGTTGGCCGCCCAGGGCGCCGTCGCCCGCCGCACCGCCGTCCCGCTCAGCGCCGTCCCGCCGTTCCAGCTCGTCGCCGACGGGGATCTGGTGGCGGCGGACCCGGTGCGCGAGGTCGGCGTGCGCGGCGCCGACGGCACCGCACTGCTGATGGGCACCAGCCGCGACGAGGCGGCGGCGTTCTTCGCGCGCAACGACCAGGTGGCGGCACTCGCCCCGGAAGATCTGGCGGGCATCGCCGCCGACTGGTTCGGCGACCCGGGCCGCGCGGCACCGGACGGCCGGACCACGGCGCGGATCGCCATCGACATGGCCACCGACCAGCTGTTCCGCGAACCGATGCTGGGCCTGGCGCGATCGCTCGCCGACGCCGGCGCGGCGCCGTGGCTGTACCGCTTCGACTGGCACCCGCCGCGCAGCGCCTACGGTGCCTGCCACTGCATCGAACTGCCGTTCACCCTGGGAACCGCGGCCGCCTGGCGCGACGCGCCCATGCTCGACGGCGCCGCGCCCGCCGACCTGGTCCGCCGGGTACGCGGCGCCTGGAGCGGCTTCGTCCGGCGGGGCGACCCGGGCTGGCCGGTGGGCACCACCCACCAGTTCGCCTGATGTCCGGGGGCTGCGGCTCCGACCGCGGGCGTCCCGCGCGTCGACAGAATAGGTAGACCGGTCTAGTATTTCCGGAATGGATCACACGGAGAACGCGCCGGACGCCGATGCCCTGGTCGTCGGCGCGACGGGCCTGATCGGACGCTGGCTGGCGGCGGAGCTGCTCCGCCGGGGGCGGCCGGTCGCGGTGACCGTCCGGGGAGGTCCGGGCCGGGCCGGGGAGCTGCGGAACTGGCTGCGCGAGCACGGCGCCGACGGCCGGGGCCTCACGGTCGTCGGCGCCGACATCACCCGGCCCGGTCTCGCGCTGGCCGCGCGGGACCGGGACCGGCTGGCCTCGGTGCGGGACGTCTACAACACCGCCGCCCTGTTCCGCTTCGGGCTCGGCCGCGACGAGGCCAGGCGGGCGAACGTCGACGGCGCGGTCAACGTGGTCCGCTGGGCCGCCGAGCGCCCCCGCCTGCGGCGCGTGGTCCACGTCTCCGGCTACCGCGTCGCGGCGGGCGGGGAGCCGGTGGAGGAGACGGCCGCCCTCTACCGGAGGCTCGGCGCGTACGAGGCGTCCAAACGCGAGGGGGACGCGGCGGTGCGGGCCGCGGCGAGGGAGCTGGGGGCACCGGTCACCGCCGTCCATCCCGCCACCGTGATCGGCCACTCGGCCACGGGTGAGGCCGGGCAGTACATCGGCCTGGCGCAGACCGTGGAGAGCCTGTGGGCGGGTCGCCTGCCGGCGCTGGCCGGCACCCGCCGCACGTTCGTCCCGGTCGTCACGGTCGACCACCTCGCCCGCTTCATGGCCGCCGTCCCCGAGCACGACGAGGGGCCGTACCGCGCGCACTGGGTCCTGGACGAGTCCACTCCGGACCTGCCCGACCTGGTCGCGCTCCTCGCGCGGCACCTCGGCCGCCGCCCGCCTCGCGTCCTGCTGCCGGTCGGCCTGGTGCGGCGGCTGCCCCGCGCGCTCACCGGAGTCGAACCCGAGACGCTGACCTTCCTCGCCGAGGACCGCTACGACACGTCCTCGGCGAACGCGCTGGCCGCCGCGGCGGGGCTCGCCCACCCGCCGGTGGAGGACGCCCTGCGGCGCTGGGCCGACCGCCTCGTCGCGGACCGCTTCGGCGCCGTCCAGGAGTCCGCGCCCGGCGCGGACGCGCCCGCCTGAGGACTGCCCGGCCACGTGGGGCCGCGGCCTCCCGTCAGCCCACCTTCAGGTCGGCGATCACGGGGTCGTGGTCGGACGGGTAGACGCCCTTGGCGCGGTATGGGTCGATCTCCGTCCAGGACGTGCGGATGTTGCCGCGCGTCAGGATCCAGTCGATCCGCCTGCCGTTCCGCTGCGGCGGTTCCCAGTGGTTCTCGGTGCGGTACTGCGGGCCGCGCCGGGCGGCCGTCGTCCACGTGTCACGGAATCCGTCGGCACCGGTGAGGATCGAGTACACCGGCGAGGTGCCGGCGGCGGAATTGAAATCACCGGTCAGCACCACGGGGACGCCCGCCTGGAACGCGCGGACACGGTCGAGGATCAGCCGGGCGCTCTTCACCCGCGAGTCCGCCGACATGTTGTCCAGGTGCGTGTTGGCCTGGTACAGCACCGCTCCGGTGCGGCGGTCGCGGAACTTCGCCCACGTCACCATCCGGACGTACCGGTTCCCCCAGGTGGCCGAGCCGATGACGGACGGGGTGTCGGAGAGCCAGAAGTGGTCGAAGTCCAGGACCTCGAACCGCTGCTTCCGATAGAAGATCGACAGGAACTGGTCGCGGGTGCCGCCCTGCGTGCCGAGGCCGATCCAGCCGTAGTCGGGCAGCGCCCGCGCCAGATCGCGCACCTGGTACCAGCGCGCCTCCTGCACGCCCAGCAGGTCAGGCCGGTGGTCCTCCAGCAGGTGCCGGACGAGGGGCAGGCGGGTCTTCCAGTCCCTTGGCGGGGGATCGTTGACGCCGCGCAGGTTGAAGGTCATCACGCGGACCGTCCCATCGTCATCGGCCTTGGGCTCGGCCAGCACGAACCCCGAGACGAGCAGCGCCACCGCGGCCGCGACCCCCGGCCAGAACCACCGCCGCCGCAGGACGCGTCCGAGCATCAGTCCCCTCCCGCCGCTTTCAGACTGGCATATTTCGACGGGAATTCAATTCGCTGTTCAACCCGTCATCCGAGAATGCGGAAGACGCCGATGTCGTCGGCGTCGCGTCCCTCGGACGTGGTCTGGTTCAGGGACGCCTCGACACCCACCCAGCCGTGGAAGCCGCCGTCGTCGTCCACGACCTGGATCATGGGTTTCACATGCGAGTTACCGGTGTAGCAGTTTTCCTCGCGTCCGTCGGCGAGGGCGGTGCGCCAGTGCCACAGGGTGTCGCGCCGATGGCCGGACGCGGTGTCCGCCGGAGCGATGTAGTACACGGTGTGCGCCGGGTCGCGCTCCCGGTGCGTCCGCGCGCCCAGGCACCGGCCGTCCGCGCAGAGTCTCCAGCGGGTGACCCAGAACGGTGAGCCGTCACCGTGGTCGATGTACGGCGACCCCGAACGGGTCTTCCACAGGTAGTAGCGGTGGGCGAAGGTGGCATGGTCGGCGGCGGCGATGCCGGACGCCGGGACGCGCGCGGTCCATGGCGCGTTACTGCCGTTGCCGAAGCCGTGCGTGGCTCCGAGGTCGTTGGCAGCGAGTTCGACGTCGGCGAGTTCGCCGCCCGATAGGGAGGTGAGCGTCCAGTCCTCCCAGTGGCCGTCGTCCCAGGCGATGTGCAGTTCGCCGTTGCGAACGCGGTATCGGCCCGTCAGCGCTCGCGCCGCATCGGCGGACTGCCAGCCGGACGCGGTGAGCACCGTGCAGTCGCGTCCCGTGCAGCCCCAGGCGGGATTTCCGGTGGAGACTCGCCGGACGCGGACCGACTGCCGCCAGGTCCAGTACACCTCCAGGACGCCCCCGTCCGCGGTGAAGGTGTACTCGCCGAGGCGGACCCAGTTGTCCCGCGACGCCGGGTCGAGCCCGCCGAGGGCGATGGCGAAGTTCGACTTGCCCAGCGGCGTCCCCTCCTGCCGCGCGCTGGATTGGGGTGCGGGCGGGGCGACGAGCAGGACCGCGGCGGCGAGGACGGCCGCCGCCGCGCTGGAGACGCGCATGCTTCCCTCGGGATCGGAACCGGTTCGCTGACCTGCGCGCCGGTGCCGTCCGGCCGCCCGACCACCCTCACCGGGCCGCCGCGCACCGGACGGCCGACACCCCGTCCTTGATCATCGGAGTGCGATGCGCTGATCGGCCCGGGACGCCCGCTTCATCGCCGCTTGACCCGGCGGCCGCCACCCGCCCCGGTGAACGGCGACCCGCGTCAGCGAACGAACGGCAGCAATTCGTGGCTCGCGCCCGGTGTCGGCTGCGCGGTGATGCGGACACCGTCCTCCTGATGCCAGTAAAAACCCAGGATGACGGTGGCGGCCAGACCGAGAACCCATGCGATCGGGGTCACGATGGACAGGAACTCCGGATCTCCATAATGGCCGGACTCGAAACGGTATATCTCGAACGACCCCGCCGCGACGACCAGCAGTGCCAGCGCGACCATGCCCAACCAGCGACGCCGCGCCCTCTTCGTGTACCGGATGGAGTGGACCCGCAACTGGATCACACCGTCGCACGCGCCGCAGCGCACCTCGGTAACGCTGCTTCCCCGGTCGGGTCGCCGGACTTCCAGCGGAGACACCCGGTAATTGTTCACGATCGTGTCGCCGAACTTGCGGGTGTCCACCTTGTGGTGCAACTGAACGGAGTGGTATCTACCTATCGCTCGCAACTCCCACTCTCCTCACGTGCGCCGCGATCCGGTCCGGACCGGCGGCAGCGCGTCCCATTGATCCATGGTCTCCAACAACGGGCCCGGAGTGAAGGAGATCCGGGATCCTGCGGATTTCCGCAGGACGGGGAGTGCGGTGATGCGGCGGGATTCGATGGTCTGCCGCATGGGACGGGGAAGGGCGCGGAAATAGCGTCGTCCGGGTGAAGATCAAGAAACCGGTGACGGTGCGGGTGGCGCGGTGGAGCGCACGCAGGCCCTGGACGGCGATCGGGCTGTGGGTCCTGTTCGTCGGGCTGTGCCTGGTGCTGGGCGGCGCGGCCGGCACCAACAAGATCAGCGATGCGGAGTCGGGCGTCGGGGAGTCGGGACGGGCCGGCCGCATCGCGGCGTCCGGGCACTTCCCCGAGAAGCCGGAGGAGAGCGTCCTCATCACGCGGGCCGAGGGCGGGAGGCTCGACGCCCGGACGGGCCGCGCGGCGGCCGCGGACGTCGCCCGCCGGATGAAGGCGCTGCCGGAGGTCGAGGCGGTGGGACGCCCCGTCCGGTCGCCGGACGGCACGGCGGTGCTGGTGCCGGTCACCATGAAGGGCGACACCGAGACCGCCGACCGGCGCGTGGACCCGCTGCTGGAGCAGAGCGCGGCGGTGCAGCGAGCACACCCGGGTCTGCGTGTGGAGCAGGTGGGAACGGGATCGACGGCCAAGGGGCTGGGCGAGACGCTCGGCGAGGACTTCAAGCGGGCCGAGTTCATCAGCCTTCCGCTCACCCTGCTGATCATGCTGGTGGTGTTCGGGGCGGTGATCGCCGCGGGCGTCCCGGTGGCGCTGGCGCTGTCGTCGGTGGCCGCCGCGATGGGCCTGTCGGCGCTGGTCTCGCACGTGCTGCCCGCGACGAGCGCGATCGGCAACGTGATCTTGCTGATGGGCATGGCGGTCGGCGTCGACTACTCGCTCTTCTACCTCAAGCGCGAGCGGGAGGAGCGGCGCCGGGGCAGGCCGGACGCGATCGAGATCGCGGCGGAGACGTCCGGGCACACGGTCGTGGTGTCGGGCGTGACGGTGATCGTCGCGATGGCCGGGCTCTACCTGGCGGGGGAGGCGACGTTCTCCTCCCTCGCCACCGGGGCGATCATCGTGGTGGCGGCCGCCGTCCTCGCGTCCCTCACCGTGCTGCCCGCGCTGCTGGCCAAGCTGGGCCGCTGGACGGACCGGCCGCGGGTGCCGGTGCTGTGGCGGCTCAGCATGAGGCCGGGCGGTTCGCGGCTGTGGCCCGCGCTGCTGCGCCCGGCCCTCGACCACCCGGCGGTGACCCTCATAGTCTCCGCGGGGCTGCTCGTCCTGCTCGCCGTCCCGGCCCTCGACATGCGCCTCAAGCAGCCGGGCTCGGACGACCTTTCGCGCGACATCGCCGTCGTCCAGTCCATGGACCGGCTGACCCGCGCGTTCCCGAGCGAGGGAACCGTCCACCAGGTCGCGGTGCGCGCGCCGGCCGACCAGGCGGGCGAGGTGGAGGCGGCCCTCACCGCCCTGGCCCGCCGGACCGCCGCCGACCCCCTCTTCGCGCACGACCGGCGTCCGGCGATCAGGACATCGGACGACCGCCGGGTTCACGTGATCGACATCGCGACGCCGCACACGCCCAACAGCGACGGCGCCCGCCGCTCGCTGGAGACACTGCGGGCCTGGGTGCCGCAGGCGGTCGGCGCCGTCCCGGACGCGGAGTACGGCGTCACGGGCAAGGTCGCCGAAGGCGTCGACTTCACCGGGCACCTAGAACGGAGACTGCCCCTCGTGGTGGGTTTCGTCCTTCTGCTGACACTGGCGACGATGGGCATCATCTTCCGCTCGCCCGCGATCGCCGTCGCCACCACGCTGCTCAACCTGCTGTCGGCGGGCGCCGCGTTCGGCGTGCTCGTGGCGGTCTTCCAGCACACCTGGGCGGAGAACCTCCTGGACTTCACGTCGTCGGGCGCGGTCGTCTCGTGGCTGCCGCTGTTCCTGTTCGTGATGCTGTTCGGGCTGTCGATGGACTACCACGTGTTCGTCGTCAGCCGGATCCGCGAGGCCGCGGAGCGCGGGCTGCCGACGAGGGACGCCGTCCGCGAGGGCATCACCCGTTCGGCGGGCGTCGTCACCAGCGCCGCGATCGTGATGGTCGGCGTGTTCTCCATCTTCGGGACGCTCAGCATGGTCGAGTTCAAACAGCTCGGCGTCGGCCTGGCCGCCGCCATCCTGATCGACGCGCTGGTCATCCGCGTCTTCGTCCTGCCGTCCCTGATGGCGCTCCTCGGCGCGTGGAACTGGTGGCCCCGCCGCTTCGTCCGGACGGGCCCGGGCACCGCCGTCACGCGGCCCGAGCGAGTCCCAGCCCCGCATCGGGGGGCGCGGCAGCGGCCGGCGGCGGCCCGTCCAGCAGGTCGGCCAGCCGCGTCAGCCCGTCGAGGCCAGGAAGGACGACCCCGTCCGGGCACACGACCGCCGGGACCACCGGCGTGAGGGTCCGCCACTCGGCGCGCCACCGCTCGACGCGCCGCTGACCGGCCACGGTCAGCGGCCCGCCGAGGACGCTGACCGTGGCGCCGAAGCGGCGCTCGGTCCCGTCGGCGACCCGTCCGGCGTCGACCGGCATCGGCAGGTCGGGGCCGTACCGGTGGCCGTCCGGGAGAGTTCGCGGATACATCAGTTCCGCGACGATGCGGCGGATCTCGTAGGGGCTGCTGACGTGCCGTCCCTCCACCCAGATCGCGCGGAAGAGCGCCCGCCGCACCTCGTCGGCCAGGCCGTCGGTCAGTGCTTCGGCATAGGCGGCCACGGCCGCGCCGGTGTTGCTGACGACGGCCGGCGGCGCGTCCGGCACCCGTTCAGCGGGCCGCGCGACACCGGCGATCTCCCGCAGCTCACGGGCCCACTCGTCCGCCGCGGCACCGCTGGGCGACCCGGTCAGCGGCAGCCGCGGATCATGCTCGACCGCCCGCCACTCGATGCCGGACGCGCCCCGCCGGACGACTTCGTCCACGCGCAGGCTCGCAAGGTAGGAGTAGGGGCAGTTGAAGTCCCCGTAGACGACGTAGGCCATCGCGTCCCTCCTCGAACGATGACGGCAGCCCGAAGGCCGTAGTTTTTACAGTGTCTACTAGTAAAAACTAAAAAACCACCCCCGCCCGCGTGACCCGGCTCTCGTCCCCGCTTACGAAGGACGCGGACGCCGACCGTCCAGCATGATCGGGAAGGGCGGCTCTTCGAGCGGCCCGCCCGCCGGGCTGGAAGATCCTCAAGGGAGGTCCTGTGAGATTCGGTAGACGACGTGGCAAAGAGTCCAGGGAACTGGATCCATCGGTGACGCAGGGGTTGCAGGCCCTCCAGGAAAGGCATGCCGAACTGCTCGCGGAGCTGACGGGGCTTCAGCGAGAAGTCGCCGCCATAGGCTCCACGCGCAGGACGTTCGAGGGCCAGTTGGCGGTCCTGGCCGAGCAGCACGAGGGGCTGACCGCCGACGAGAGGAAGGCGGCCGAGCGCGGCAGGGACGACCTCGTCGCGCGGGCGCGCGAGCTGATGAGGCGGTTGGAGGCCAAGTCCGCAGAGATAGAAGGCCTCCACCGCGAAACTGTGCAGACCGAAGCGAGCCTGATACAGGCCGAAAGAAAAGCGCGCCAGGCTGTGGACGAACTCACCGCTCAGAAGGCTGGGATAGAAGATCACGTAGCCCAGCTGAGAAACCTGCTAGGACCCGGCTGAATCGCGTCGCACGCCCGCACGTGTCAAGCCCAGCTTCAGTCGGACCGAACGGCCTGCATGAAGGCGGCCCATTCACGCCGAGTGAAGCCCAAGACGGGCCCTGCGCCGCCATGTTTGGTGTCACGTACGCCGATGGCGCCCCGGGGGGAGCGGCCGACCTCGACGCAGTCACCGTTCGGGGCGCTGTAGCTGGATTTGCGCCAGCTCTTGTACGGGGAGTCCATGCCTACGATTCTGCCAGTCCGGCCAGGCGCTTGGTGGCGTCCTCCAGAAGCGTCAGACTGCTGACTGCAGAGAGTGACGCGGCCTGGAGGCGGCTATAGAGCTCGACGTAGCGGGTCACCTCCGATTCGTCTGTGTGCACCACGTCGGCGTTCACCGTGTCAGCGATGGCCACAGGCGAGTCTTGTTTGTCCGGGAATGTGTAGATCGAGAAGGTGGAGCGAGCGAGGAAGCCGCCCTCAACGCGTGCATCGATCGGAAGGACGCGGACGGTGAGGCGCGGCTCGTTCGTGGCCTTCTCGATCAAGTAGGCGAGTTGCCTGCTCATCACATGCGCGGGCACGGCTAGCCGACGTATGACGAACTCGTCCAGCACGAGTTCGTAGGAAGGGCCGGTCGGTCCGAGGGCGTGCTCTTGGCGTCGTTGCCGAGCGGCCATCATCCGGTCGGGGCTGTAAGCCAGTGGCCCATCGGCCTTATCCAGTTCGATCAAAGCGAACGAGAACTCGGGAGTTTGCAAGATCCCTGGGATGCCGAACTGGTTATAGCCGTGGATGGTGGCCGCGCCGGATTCGAGGTCGGCGTAGATGCGCTGGCGGGGGCCCATGGCGTCGCCGTAGGAGTCCCACCAGCCTCGGTTGGCGGCGTCGCAGGCGATCTTGAGGATCTCGTGGAACTTCTCGCCGGTGACGCCGAGGATGCCCATCATCTGGACGATGTCGCGGACGTCGGGGCGGGTGCGGGCGTTCTCGAGTTTGGACACCGTCATGCGGGAGCGGTAGATGCGGCCGGCCAGTTCGTCGGCGGTCATCCCGCTCCGCTCGCGGAGCGTCCGGAGTTCGGTGGCGAGTCGGCGCCGGCGGACGAACGGGCTGGTCACCGGGAACCTCCTGGGGCGGGGGCGGCGCCGACCGGGGGAGTCAGCGTGTCAACTCTGTGTTATCACGTGATCTCGTAGCGTGTCTTCGATGGCGAGAGGCTCGAACGACCCGCAGCGAGATGAACGCTCGTCCGGCGCGGTGTTCCGGTCGTTTACGTAAACGAGGGCGCACGTTCGAGGGTGAGGCGTGCCGGGGTGCCGGGCGGACCGCTGACCTCGTCCTTTTCCAGACCGGATTCGCGCGGTTACTCAAGATGGAACGGCTCATGACACACCGTTCCGAGAGGTGATCAATGCTGCTCGCCGTTGGCGTCCCACCGGCGCACGAGGCCCCGATGTACTGGCGTCGCGAGTTTCGCGGCAAGCCGGAGCAAATCCGATTTGTCCGGGCGTTCGCCGCGCACCTTCTGGCCGACTTCCCGGCCCTGGACGACGTCCTCCTCGTCCTGGACGAACTGGCGGTGAACGCCGTCCAGCACACCCGCTCCGGCCAGGACGGCGGCCGGTTCACCGTCGACATCAACATGGACGTCGCCGGTGTCATCGTCTACGTGACCGACCAGGGCGGTCCGGGGGAGCCGTGCCTGCGCAACCTGGCCGAACTCGCCGAGGGCGGCCGCGGCCTCCTCACCGTGAGCGCCCTCGCCACCACCTGGTCCTGGGCCGGCACCCCGGAGTCCCGCACCATCCGCGCCACCTTTCCCCGCGCGGACCGGCACGGTTGAGTCATGTCCGGTCCGCCGCGGGGTGGTGAGATGCGCGCGGAGTGTCGTTAGCGGGTGGTGCAGACCCAGCTGATCCAGCGGCCGCCGCCGGCGTTGGAGATCGCGTTCTTCTGGGCCGCGGACTTCGTCGGGCCGTGGCCGCCCCAGTACTTGTTCGTCTTGGAGTTGTAGGCGACCGCGCCGCAGCCGTTGACGAACGTCGTGAGGACCTTGCAGCCGGACGTGGGGCACTCGTTCAGCGCCCGGCGCTTGGCGGCCGCCGCGGAGTCGTAGTCCCATGCCTTGCCGACGGCGCCGTTGCGGCCCACCGCGATGGCGCCGTAGTTCCGCGGCGGCGGCGAGTACGTCGGTTCCGGAGTGTTCGGCTCCGGCGTGGACGGCTCCGAGGTGGGCAGGCTCGGCGGGCTGTAGGTGCGGGTCGGCAGGTCCGCGTCCGTGGGCGTCGCGGCCAGCGGCCTGATCGGCGGGTCATCGTCGTCGCCGCCCCCGGCCACGAGGAAGACACCGCCGCCGATCACCACCAGGACGGCCACGATGGCCAGGATGGCGATGACCGGGCCGTTGCCGCCCGACCGCCGCGGCGGACCGGGCGGTCCCCAGCCCGGAGGGCCGGACGGCGGCTGGCCGCCCCATCCCGGAGGGCCGGGCGGGCCGCCGGGGCCGGGAGGACCGTAGGGCGGACGGCCGCCAGGCGGCGGAGGTGGAGGTTGCACTGGACCGCTCCCCGAAACGTATCGATATCCGGAAGATCATAGCGATTCCCGATTGGAACGGTTAGACGTCCGCCCAGATCGGCAGGTTCCGGCCGCGCGTGGTCAAGTCGGGCGGTGAAAGAGAGGCGGGTGGTTCGAAAACCTTCGTCCATTTGTCCGGAAGTCTCGTCGAAATGTTCCGGCGGCGAACTGGGGATCGTCTCCGGTCAGGTGGTCCTCTCGCGCGCCGCCGAGAACAGCGAGGAGCAGACGGCGGCGAGGGTGTCCGGGGGCGTCGCGCGGCCGCTCAGCAGCCAGTCGACCAGGAGGTGGTTGACGGCTCCGACCAGGCCGACCGCCGTGAGCCGCTGCGCCTCGGCGGGGGCCTCCGACGCCGTCCAGACCGAGGTGATGAGCTCGGCGAACTCGCGCAGGACGCCGTGGCGGCGCGCCTCCAGTTCCTCGGACACGCCGACCACCTCGACGAGCACCACGCGGGCGCGCCGCGGGTCGTCGGTGAGGAAGCCGATGAAGGCGGCGAGACCGGACTCGGCGACCGCGTCGAGGTCGGCGCCGGCCGCGCGGTCGATCGCGGTCAGCGTCGCGGTGCGCAGGCCGCCGGTGAGCTCGGTGTAGAGCTGCGCCAGGCAGTCGTGGCGGTCCCGGAAGGACGCGTAGAAGTACCGCTCGGTGAGCCCCGCCTCCTTGCAGATCTTCTTGACCGAGGTCGGCGGGTAGCCGTCGGTGCCGAACAGCTCCAGGGCGGCGGCGAGGAACGCCTCGTGCCGCCGTCTGGCGCGCTCGGCGGGCGCCACCCCCGAGTAGCGCCGTCCCTCGTTCTGCGTCTGCACCATTTGCGCGGTCCCCTTCCCGCCTGGCAGTCTAGGGAACGATCTGACATGTGAGCGTGTCAGAATGGAGGTACACGGATGGCGAGACCACTCGCCGGCCGCGTGGTCGCCGTGACCGGCGGCGCGCACGGGATCGGACGGGAGACGTCCCGGCGGCTCGCCCTGGCCGGTGCGCGCGTGGCCATCGGCGACCGGGACGCCGACGGGGCGCGGGCGGCCGCCGCGGAACTGCCGGACGACGCGGCCGGGTTCGCGCTGGACGTCACCGACTCCGCGTCGTTCACCGCCTTCCTCGACGCCGTCGAGGAGCGCTGGGGCCGCATCGACGTGCTCGTCAACAACGCGGGCGTGATGTGGGTCGGCGGGTTCGCCGACGAGCCCGAGTCCGCCACCGCGCGGCAGCTGGAGGTCAACCTGCACGGCGTGATCAGGGGCGTGAAGCTCGCCGCGCCCCGGATGCGGGAGCGCGGCCGGGGCCACATCGTCACGATCGCGTCCGCCGCCTCGAAGCTGTCTCCGCCCGGCGAGGCGACCTACGCCGCGACCAAGCACGGCGTGTACGGCTACCTGAAGGGCGTCCGGGCGGAACTGCGCGGCACCGGCGTCCGGATCTCGGTGATCATGCCGGGCGTGGTCGACACCGAGCTCGCGGCGGGCACGGCGACGGGGGCGGCCAGGCTGCTCAAGCCCGCCGACGTGGCGCGCGCCGTCGTCACGGTGATCGAGCGCCCACGCTTCCAGGTGTCGGTGCCCAGCCACGTCGGGCCGCTGGCCGACTGGGCGGACGTCCTGCCGCAGCGGGCCCGCGACCTCCTCTTCCGCCTTCTGGTGCCGAACCAGGTCCGGGCGGTGTCGGGGACGTCCGCCCGGCGGGCCTACGAATCACGCAATCTGACCGGAGGGAACGATGACTGACACGCTGCCGGCCCGGCAGGCCGTCCGGCCCATTCCCGAGTTCGACGGGGTGCACGACATCTGGCCGCGCGGCGAGCGGCTGAAGGCGGTCCGCGCGGCCGCGGAGCGCTATCGCGACCGGTTCGCCGGGCAGGGGACGGTCAGGGCGGTCAGGAGCATCGACATCGCCGCCGCGCCCTATCCCGCGCGGTTCGCGTTCCAGGGCTACTCGGTCAACCTCAACCCGCTGATCACCATCATCAACCGGATGTTCGTCATCCAGTTCGACGGGTTCGACGGGCGCATGAAGACGCTCGTCTGGGAGCCGACCGTGGCCGCGGGTTCGGCGGAGGCGCCGTTCTACCGCAAGCTGCAGGCGCTCTCCCGCCGGATGCGCGCCGAACGCCTGTTCGTCAAGTACTACAACGACCCCGACAAGGTCCTGCCCGGCCTGGGGCTGTCCAACGGCGACATCGACTACGTCAGCTTCGACCACCTGCACGTCCAGGACGTGCGCATGATCATGGGAAGCGACAGGCCGATCGAGGGCGAGGCGGCGCCGCGCGACGCGCTCTTCCCGAACGCCAGGCTCCTCGTGCACCGCAGGGAACTCGGCACGTTCGAGTCCATGCACCCCATGCAGTGGGCCTGGTACGTCGACGGCGGCATGGACGGGGTCCCGGCGGAGCGGCTGGAGGTCTTCGACGGCGACGTGGAACTCGGCGTCGGCGTCAGCCTGCTGTGGACGCCCGGCCACACCGACGGCAACCACTCCCTCGTCCTCAACACCCCGGACGGGATCTGGGTGTCGTCGGAGAACGGCATGGCGGCCGACAACTGGCAGCCTGAGCTGTCGAGGATCCCCGGCGTGCGGCAGCAGGCGTCCTTCTACGGGCGCGAGGTCGTCCTCAACGCCAACACCCTGGAGGACTCCCTCGACCAGTACGACTCGATGGTCAAGGAGAAGACCCTGGCCTCGCCGTCGCCCCGCGACCCGCGGTGGCTGCAGATCATCCCGTCCTCGGAATGCGCGGACTGGAGGCGGCAGTGGCCGCTCGTCCCGACCCACAGCCACGGGGGCCTGAACTACGGCACCATCACCACGCCGGGGGCGGACGGCTGACGCCCGCCCCCGGGCCAAGGGTCAGGCGTCCCGGCGGCGCAGGACGGTGATCCCGCCCAGCAGCGCCGCCGCCGTCCACGCGGCGATGATCAGCAGGGCGACCGCCGCCGGGTAGGGGCCGTCGCCGTTCAGCAAATGCCG
The DNA here is from genome assembly GCF_040643275.1 of Spirillospora sp. NPDC047418. Taxonomy (NCBI): domain Bacteria; kingdom Bacillati; phylum Actinomycetota; class Actinomycetes; order Streptosporangiales; family Thermomonosporaceae; genus Spirillospora; species Spirillospora sp. NPDC047418. The sequence goes on along the minus strand of NZ_JBEYTW010000049.1, from coordinate 5,839 downwards.
CCCGGCGGTGCTCGGCAGCCCGTCGGCGACGTCCTTCATCAGCTCCGACGGCCCGTTCACCAGCGTGATCGGCAGCACGAGGACGAACAGGAACGCGGTCGTGATCGTCGCCGCGGTGCTGCGCAGCATCGCCGCGACGCCCAGGATGAACGCGCTCATCACCGCCAGGTACACGCCCGTCAGCAGCGCGTCGCGCACGACGTCGCCGGCGTCCAGGCGCCCCCACTTCCCGAGCATCGGGCCGGCCACCGCCGTGCCGGTCAGCGCGAGGAGCACGCCGGCGGGGAACATGACCGCCATCGCGACGGCCGCCTTCGCCGACAGCATCCGGGTGCGCGGCGGCACCCACTGGAGGGTCGCCCGGATGCTGCCCGTCGCGTACTCGCCGGTGACCATCAGGATGGCGAGGGCGAGGACGACGAACTGCACCATGTCCACCGAGCCGGCGGCGGTCCCGCTCACCGACACCACGCCGGGAGGCGCCTCGCCCGCGGGCGGGTGGGTGTTGTTCGCGACCGTGCCCGTCGCGAGGATCATCGACATCAGGGCCATCAGCAGCACCGCGCAGGCCAGCCCCCACCAGGTGGACCGGATCGACCACAGCTTCGTCCACTCCGCCGCCAGCGCCCCCGGCATACCGCCGCGCGTCATCGTCCCACCCCGTACTCCACGCTCGCCCCGGTCAGTTCCATGTACGCCTCTTCGAGCGACGCCTCGACGGCGCGCAACTCCAGCACCGGCACCCCCGCTTCGTAGGCGATGAGCCCGACCCGGTCGACCGGCACGCCCCGCACCTCCAGTTCGTCCTCGTCCACCCGGCTGACCTCGGCCTGGACGGCGGTGAGCCGCGCCGCCAGATCGCCGGCGCCCGGCGTGCGGACCCGGACCGCGTTGCCGGAACCGCCGGCGATGACCTCGCTCATCGGGGCGTCCGCGAGCAGCCGTCCCCGGCCGATCACGACGAGGCGGTCCGCCGTCAGCTGCATCTCGCTCATCAGATGCGACGACACGAACACCGTGCGGCCGTCCGCCGCCAGGCCGCGCATCAGCCCGCGCACCCACAGCACCCCGTCCGGGTCGAGCCCGTTCACCGGCTCGTCGAACATCAGCACCGGCGGATCGCCGAGCAGCGCGCCCGCGATGCCGAGCCGCTGCCGCATCCCGAGCGAGTACGACCCGACCCGCTTGCCCGCGACCGCCTCCAGCCCGACCATGGCCAGAACCTCCTCGACCCGCGCCCGGTCGATGCCGTTGCTGCGCGCCATCGCCAGCAGATGCGCCCGCGCCGGCCGCCCGGGGTGGACGAAGCCGGCGTCCAGCAGCGCCCCGACCTCCCGCAGCGGACGCGGCAGCCCCGCATACCTCCGCCCGCCGACCAGCGCCTCACCCGCACTGGGCCGGTCCAGCCCGACGATCATCCGCATCGTCGTGGACTTCCCGGCGCCGTTCGGCCCGAGGAACCCGGTGACCTTCCCGGCCGCCACCTCCAGTGTCAGCCCGTCCACCGCCGTCTTGTCCCCGTACCGCTTCGTCAGTCCCCGCAACGTGATCAAAGGGTCTCCCACCGCTCGTCCACCATCACGCGACCGAACCTAGAGACCCGCCACCCCCCACCACATCGCCCGAACGCCACCCCCCACCCCTGCCTTTCGACAGCATTCGCCCGATCGGCGGGCCTGTCGCACTACCGGGGTGCGGGTGGGCGGCCGGTCAGGCGGGTGGTCAGGGTGGTGGCGATGGTCTGGATGTGGGCCGCCAGGTCCGGCCAGGTTTCCGGCGGGTGGTCTTCGCGGCGGAACGTCACCGTTATCGCGGCGGTGGGGTGGCCGGTGTGGTCGAAGGCGCAGGCGGCGATGCTGGCGAAGGTCTCGGTGATGTGGCCGTCCTCCACGGACCAGCCCCGGCGGGCGTCGGCGGCGAGGGTGCGGCGCAGTTCGCGCAGGGACGTGGGGCCGAGGCCCGTGCGGTTCACGAAGCGGCCCGGGAACAGGGCGCGCACCTGGGCGGGCGGCAGGTGCGCCAGGAGGGACAGGCCGCTGGCGGTCAGGTGCGCGGGCATGCGGACGCCCACGTCGGTGACCAGGGTGGCGTGCCGGGGCGGCTGCTCCTTGAGGAGGTAGAGGGTCTCGGCGCCGTGCAGGACGCCCAACTGGGCGATCTCGCCGGTCTGGTCGACCAGGCGGCGCAGGAGGGGGCGGGCCAGGCGCTCCAGGGGCTCGTGGCGCAGGTAGGCGGAGCCGATCTCGAAGGCCGCCACGCCGAGGCCCCAGCGGCGCTCCTCCGGGATGTAGGCGACGAAGCCGTCGTCCGCCATGGCGGTGAGCAGGTGGTACGTGCTGGAGCGGGGGAGGTCCAGCGCCCGGGCGATCGAGGACGCGGGGAGCGGGCCGGGGGCGGCGGCCAGCAGGCGCAGCACCGCTAGGGCGCGGCGGGCGGCGGGGACCTTGGACATGGGCGCATTGTCTCGTATCTGAGACAGATGGGGCCTCGCGGGGGTGGGACGGGCGGCGGCGACCGGGTCCAATGGTGGGTATGGGTGTTCCTATGGTTGAGGTCGGGCCGGAAGCGCTGACGTTCGCGCAGGTCGCCGCCGTCGCGCGGGACGGTGCGCAGGTCGTGCTGACCGATGAGGCGTTGAAGCTGATCGGGGAGGCGCGGGCCCATATCGAGGAGCTGTCGGCGCGCCCGACACCTGTTTATGGGGTCTCGACCGGGTTCGGAGCGCTCGCCACGCGGCACATCGCCCCCGAGTTGCGCGACCAGTTGCAGCTCAACATCGTCCGGTCGCATGCCGCCGGGTCGGGGCCCGAGGTGGAGAGGGAGGTCGTCCGGGCGCTGATGCTGCTCAGGCTGCGGACGCTCGCCACGGGGCGGACGGGCGTCCAGCCCACGACGGCCCGGACGCTCGCCGCCCTGCTCAACGCCGGCCTCACCCCGCAGGTCTTCGAGTACGGCAGCCTCGGCTGCTCCGGGGACCTCGCGCCGCTCGCCCATGTCGCGCTCGCGCTGATCGGCGAGGGGTCGGTCAGGGACGCCGGCGGCGAGCTGAAGCCGGCGGCCGACGCGCTCGCGGCGGCCGGGATCACGCCGGTCAAGCTCGCGGCCAAGGAGGGGCTCGCCCTCCTCAACGGGACCGACGGGATGCTCGGCATGCTCGTCCTCGCCATGGAGGACCTGCGGAGGCTGCTCCGGGCGGCCGACGTCGCCGCCGCCATGACCGTCGAGGCCCTGCTCGGGACGGACCGCGTCTTCGCCGCCGACCTGCAGGCGCTGCGGCCCCACCCAGGGCAGGCCGCGAGCGCCGCGAACCTGCGGGCGCTGCTCGCCGCGTCCGAGATCATGGAGTCGCATCGCGGGCCCGACTGCACCCGCGTCCAGGACGCCTACTCGCTGCGCTGCGCGCCGCAGGTGAACGGCGCGGCGCGGGACACGCTCCAGCACGCGGAGCTGGTCGCCGGACGGGAGATGGCGTCCGCCATCGACAACCCCGTGGTGCTGCCCGACGGGCGCGTCGAGTCCAACGGGAACTTCCATGGGGCGCCTATCGCGTACGTGCTCGACTTCCTCGCCGTGCCGGTCGCCGATGTCGCGTCCATGTCGGAGCGGCGCACCGACCGGATGCTCGACAAGGGGCGGTCCGGCGGGCTGCCCGCCTTCCTCGCCGACGATCCCGGCGTCGACTCCGGGCACATGATCGCCCAGTACACGCAGGCCGGGATCGTGTCGGAGCTGAAGCGGCTCGCGGTCCCGGCGAGCGCCGACTCGATCCCCAGCTCGGCCATGCAGGAGGACCACGTCTCGATGGGCTGGAACGCGGCCCGCAAGCTGCGCAAGGGCGTGGACGGGCTGGCCCAGGTGATCGCCATCGAGATCCTCACCGCCGCGCGGGCGCTGGACCTGCGCACCCCGCTGCGCCCCGGCCCGGCCACCGGCGCCGTCGTCGCCAAGCTGCGCGAGGCCGTCCCGCCGCCCGGCCCGGACCGCTACCTCGCCCCCGAGATCGCCGCCGCCACCGCGATGGTGCGGGACGGCTCCCTCACCGCCGCCGCCGAAGCCGTCACCGGCCCCCTCTCCTAAGGAGCACCGCAGATGTCCGGTCCCCGACCCGTCCGCGCGCCGCGCGGCACCGCGCTGACCGCCGCGAAGGGCTGGCCGCAGGAGGCCGCCCTCCGCATGATCCAGAACAACCTCGACCCCGAGGTCGCCGAGCACCCCGACGAACTGGTCGTCTACGGCGGTTCCGGGAAGGCCGCCCGGAACTGGGACGCCTTCGACGGCATCATCCGGTCCCTGGCGGACCTGGAAGGGGACGAGACGCTGCTCGTCCAGTCCGGCAAGCCGGTCGGGATCTTCCGGACGCACGAGTGGGCGCCGCGCGTCCTCATCGCGAACTCCAACCTCGTCCCGCAGTGGGCGACCTGGGAGGAGTTCCGCCGGCTGGAGTCGCTCGGCCTGACGATGTTCGGCCAGATGACCGCCGGGTCGTGGATCTACATCGGGACGCAGGGCATCCTCCAGGGGACCTACGAGACGTTCGCGGCCGTCGCGGAGAAGCGGTTCGACGGCACCCTCGCCGGCACCATCACGCTGACCGCCGGGCTCGGCGGGATGGGCGGCGCGCAGCCCCTCGCCGTCACGATGAACGGCGGCGTCGCGATCTGCGTCGAGTGCGACCCGTCCCGGATCGAGCGGCGCGTCGCGCACCGGTACTGCGACGTCGCGGCCGACTCGCTGGACGAGGCGCTGCGCCTGGCCGAGGAGGCGAGGGACGCGCGGCGCCCGCTGTCGGTCGCCGTGCTCGGCAACGCCGCCGACATCGTCCCCGAACTGCTGCGGCGCGGCGCGCCGATCGACATCGTCACCGACCAGACCAGCGCGCACGACCCGCTGATGTACCTGCCGAGCGGCGTCGCGTTCGCGGACATGGCCGCCGAGCGCGACAAGGACCGGGACGGCTTCATCGCCAAGGCCCGCACCTCCATGGCCGTCCACGTCGAGGCGATGGTCGGGTTCCAGGACGCGGGCGCCGAGGTCTTCGACTACGGCAACTCCATCCGCGGCGAGGCGCAGCTCGCCGGGTACGCGCGGGCGTTCGAGTTCCCCGGGTTCGTGCCCGCCTACATCCGGCCGCTGTTCTGCGAGGGCAAGGGGCCGTTCCGGTGGGCGGCGCTGTCGGGCGACCCGAAGGACATCGCCCGCACCGACCGGGCGATCCTCGACCTGTTCCCCGACAACGAGCCGCTGACCCGCTGGATCAGGATGGCGCAGGAGAAGGTGCACTTCCAGGGGTTGCCGTCCCGGATCTGCTGGCTCGGCTACGGCGAGCGCGACAAGGCCGGCGCCGTCTTCAACGACCTGGTGGCGCGCGGCGAGATCAGCGCGCCGATCGTGCTCGGCCGCGACCACCTCGACTGCGGCTCCGTCGCCAGCCCGTACCGGGAGACCGAGGGCATGAAGGACGGCTCCGACGCGATCGCCGACTGGCCGCTGCTGAACGCCATGCTCAACACCGCGTCCGGCGCGACCTGGGTGTCGATCCACCACGGCGGCGGCGTCGGGATCGGCCGGTCCATCCACGCGGGCCAGGTCTGCGTCGCGGACGGGACGGCCCTCGCCGGAGAGAAGCTCCAGCGCGTCCTGACCAACGACCCCGGCACCGGCGTCATGCGCCACGTAGACGCGGGCTACGACCGCGCCGCCGAGGTCGCAGCCGACCGCAACGTCCGCATCCCGATGCGTTGATCTGCGGCGGGGGTGTGTTTTTTTGTGGGGGGGCCCAACAAAAAAAACCCCCACAAAAAAACAACATGTGAAGAGGATATATTAAATATGGTTGGGG